>NZ_JAQKGV010000010.1 GCF_028617075.1 Rubrobacter calidifluminis
GGTTAACGTGGGACGGATCGCTAACTGGCTCAACGGTGTTCCTACCGCCGTAACTCGGCGCTCCCGATTGGCGGCTCTGGCTCCGGTGAGCTGATCGTGGCTCTCCGGCGAATAAACCAACAGTATCTATGCCGGCGTTTACTTGATCTTTGCCGGACTCTACGATAGGCGCCATTCCACCAGCTCCGGCCCGCCGCCTTCGGCGGGGAACATCTGGACCCTGAAGCGTATATCCGGGTGGTGGGTGTCCTTGCCGCCCCGCGTGTTGTAAGCGTCGACGAACCGGCACCGGTACTCGCCGGGGAAGGTCTCGTCGGTAAGCCCCACCTCGAGCCTCACGGTCACCTCTTTCTCTCCGCCGCCGTCACCGTGCATGGATATGACGCGACCGCTCGCGTCTTCCCTGAAAAGGGCATCGACCCGGGAGACGCCGCTTGAGTCCCTCAGGTCCAGCTCCAGTGTGATAGTGTCCCCAACCGTGTAAGTCCTCACCGCTCTTTCTCCTCTCCCGAACGGCTCCCTCTTCGCCGTCGTTGGTCGCTCGCCGGCTTTCTCCGCCCGGAACCCCGAACCGGAACCCGACCGCCTCCGCCCGCCTTCCTGCGGATCGCGCCGCCCTGGCAAGTTGACGCTCCATACGCGCCGGTATAGCATTATTTCGATTGTCGTTCAACTATAGGAGAGTATCGCGTGCGAGCGATCGACGACAAAGAGAAGGATCTGGAGCGGATCGCGAGCGAGGGCGTCTGCGAGGTGGACGTCATCCACGCGGAGGCCGTGCGGCGAGCTCGGGAGGCTTTGCCGGAGGAGGAGGTCACGCGGAGGGCGACGGAGATCTTCGGGCTCCTCTCCGACCCCACGCGGTCACGCATCGTCTACGCCCTCTCGGTGGAGGAGCTGTGCGTCTGTGATGTAGCCGCGGTGGCGGGGCTCTCCATCAGCGCCGCGAGCCACCAGCTCAAGCGCTTGAGGGATCGGGGGGTGGTGAGCTTCCGTAAGGAGGGCCGGTTGGCCTACTACCGCCTCGAAGACGAGCATCTGCGCCGGCTCCTTGAGGACTGCGTGGGACACGTCCTCGCAGAGCGAGGGGCGACTTCCGCCTAGGGCTTTGACCGTACGCAGACCTTAAAAGAAAGGAGCAAAACGTGGCCAAAGAACGACTTCGCGAGCGCGAGGATGTAGAGACCGAAGAGAGAGACGAGGACGAAGAGGTCGAGGGCTTTGAGGGGCCGTGGTATCTCTTCCCGCCGATGCGCAACGCCCTCATCGCGGGCGCGCTGCTGCTGATCGGGTGGCTGATCGAGCGCTTCACGGGCTTTCCGGCCTACGTACCGATCTCCGTCTTCGTCCTCGTCATCCTGATCGGCGCTTACTACTGGGCGCGCGAGGGTCTTGAGGAACTCGTAGAGGAGCGCGAGGTCGGCATCGAGGTCCTCATGGCGTTCGCGACCGTGGGAGCGGTGATCCTGGGCGCGTGGTTCGAGGCCGCCTTCCTGGTCTTCCTCTACGCCGGCGCCGAGGCGACCGAAGAGTACACCTACGCCCGGACCCGCACCGCCATCCGGGCGCTCCTGGACCTCGCCCCCGAGACGGCGACGCTCCTCAAGGATGGGCGCGAGGAGACGGTCCCGGCGGAGGAGCTTGCGGTCGGCGACCTCTTCCTGGTCAGGCCCGGCGAGCGCATCCCAACGGACGGTGAGATCCTGGAGGGCGCAAGCAGCCTGGACGAGTCGGCGGTGACGGGCGAGTCGGTGCCGGTGGAGAAGGGCGAGGGGGAGAAGGTCTTCGCCGGGACCATAAACGCCACAGGCTCCCTGAAGGTGCGCGCGACGACGAACTTCGAGTCGAACTCGTTGCAGAAGATCATCCACCTGGTCGAGGAGGCGCAGGGCGTCAAGTCCGGCGCGCAGCGCTGGATCGACCGCTTCGGTAGCCGCTACAGCCCCGCCGTCCTTTTGGGAGCGCTCTTGCTCCTGGTCGTCCCGCCGCTCTTCGGCGGCCCCTTCGACACCTGGGCCTACCGCGCGGTGGTGCTGCTCGTCGCCGCCGCTCCGTGCGCCCTGGTCATGTCCACCCCCGTGGCGGTTGCCGCGGCGATAGGCCGCGCCGGGCGCGAGGGCGTGCTCATAAAGGGCGGCATCCACCTGGAGAACCTGGCGAAGGTCAGGGTCGTCACCTTCGACAAGACCGGAACCCTCACCCGCGGCAAGCCCGTGGTGACCGATGTCGTCGCGGGCAACGGTTCGGCCGACGGCATGCTGAGAGTCGCAGCCGGCGTCGAGCACCTGAGCGAGCACCCGCTGGCCCGGGCGATCGTCGAGCGCGCCCGCTCGGAGGGCATACATCCTGCGGAGGTCAGGGATTTCCGGTCCCTCACCGGTGCCGGTGCCAGGGCCGAGGTCGACGGCCGGACCGTCTACGTGGGCAGCCCCGCCCTGTTCCGCGATCTCGGGGTTTCCCTCGACGGTACGCTAGAAGAGATCGAGCACCTTCAGGAGGAAGGCAAGACGGTGGTCCTGGTCGGGACCGGAGAGCGTGTGGAGGGGCTCCTCGCCATCCGTGACGAGCCGCGTCCGGAGGCGAAACGCGCCATCGAAGAGTTGCACGAGATGGGCTACGAGGTAGCGATGCTCACCGGGGACAACCTGCGCACCGCCAGAGCCATCGCCCGGGAGCTGGGCATCGACGAGGTGCGCGCCGACCTGAAGCCCGAGGACAAGGTGGAAGCCGTAAAGGAGCTGGAGCGGGAGCACGGCCCCGTGGCGATGGTCGGGGATGGCATTAACGACGCGCCGGCCCTTGCCACGGCGACCGTCGGGATGGCGATGGGCACCGCAGGTACCGACGCGGCCATAGAGGCGGCGGACGTGGCGCTCATGGGCGACGACCCACGCAAGGCTGCCTACGCTCTCAGGCTCGCCAGGCGCAGCCAGCGCATAAGCCTGCAGAACATCGTCTTCTCCATACTGGTTCTGGCCGTCCTCATCCCCGGCGCGGTACTCGGCTTGCTCGGCATCGCCGCTGCCGTCTTCGCCCACGAGACATCGGAGCTTCTCGCCATCGCCAACGGCCTGCGCGTCGCCCGGAGGGTCGGCTGAAGGAGGTCGATGGCATGTCCGGCGCACCATCGAAAGCAACCGGCGCGGCAACCGCACCCGGCAGGACGCGCGAACATCCGCTGTGGCTGCTGCGCGACGCGCGCAGGGCCAGAAAGCAAGGCCCGGCTGCGATCGAGCGGCGGCAGCGCGCCCGGCTTGCCGGGATGGTGGCCTTCGCGTGTGCCAACTCGCCGTACTACCGCAAGCTCTACCGGGACCTGCCGGAGAAGATCGAGGATCCCACGCTCTTGCCGATTACCTCAAAGAAGGCGCTGATGGCGCGCTTCGACGACTGGGCGACCGACCGTGAGGTGACCATCGAGAAGGCGCGGGCGTTCGTTGAGAACCCCGACCTCATCGGGGAGCGGTTCCTGGGCAGGTACACGTTGCTCACCACCTCGGGCACCACCGGGAACCGCGGGATCTTCGTGCTGGACGACCGGAGCATGGCCGTGACCAGCGCCCTCGTCTTCCGCATGCTGAGCGCCTGGCTCGGGATCGGCGACGTCATCGGCATCCTCGCCGGCGGCGGGCGCATGGCCATGGTGAACGCCATGGGCGGCCACTTCGCCTCCGCGGTAGCCGCCACCCGCCTACGCGGCAAACGGGTCCAGGTCTTCCCGGTGGATATGCCCCTACCGGAGATGGTGGCTCAACTCAACCGGTTTCGGCCGGTCATAGTCGCCTCGTACGCGAGCATGGCCGCGCTCTTGGCCGGCGAGCGGGAGGCCGGCCGCCTGCGCATCGACCCGGTGCTGGTGGTGCTCTCGGCCGAGGGGCTCCCGGCACGCGAGTACGACCGGATCGCCGGGGCGTTCGACGCCAAGGTCCGCGACAGCTACGCCGCCACCGAGTGCCCCTTCATCAGCTACCGCTGCGAGCACGGCTGGCTGCACGTCAATAGCGACTGGCTCGTCTTGGAGCCGGTCGACGCCGACCACCGCCCCGTCGCGCCGGGCAAGCACTCGCACACGGTCCTGCTCACGAACCTCGCCAACCGGGTGCAGCCCATCATCCGCTACGACCTCGGCGACAGTATCTTGCAGCGGCCCGACCCCTGCTCGTGCGGTAACACGCTGCCCGCCATCCGCGTGCAGGGCCGCGCCGCCGACGTGCTCGCCTTTCCTATCGGCGGCGAGCGGGTCACCATTCCGCCTTTGGCGTTCGGCTCGCTGGTCGATCGCACCCCGGGGGTCGAGCTGTTCCAGATCGTGCAGACCGCACCGGCGAGCCTGCGCGTGCGCCTGCATCCCGCGGCCGGTGCCGACCCGGAGCGCGTGTGGCGGATGGTGCACGACGAGATCACGCACCTCCTCGCCGGAAACGGGCTCGACCACGTCACGGTCGAGCGCGCCGGGGAGCCGCCGGAGCAATCCGCGGGTGGCAAGTACCGTACGATAATCCCGCTAAACTCGGGGGGATCATGACCCGACGGTTCGGCAGGAAGATTGGCGTAACCTCGACAGCCGCCGCCCTGACCGTCCTCGGCGCGTACCTCGCGCGCCGGTGGGCCGAACGCGGCTTGGACTACGGCGAGACGGTCCCCCTGGCCGGCGACCTCTTCCGCCTGACCCTCGGCGAGAACCCGGGCGTGGCCTTCGGCCTGCTCGGTGGCTCCCCGCTCGTGCCCTGGCTCTCCGCGCTCGCGCTCGTCGTCTTCGCGCTTTACCTGGCTCGATCCCTGCGGGACAGCCGCGCGGGCGGTGTCTCGCTCGGCCTGATCCTCGGCGGCGGCCTCGCCAACCTGCTCGACCGCCTCGGCGACGGGCGCGTCACCGACTACCTGGACGTCGGCCTGGGGAGCTGGCGCTGGCCTACCTTCAACCTGCCCGACGCGGCGATAACGGTTGGTGTTTTCCTGGTCGTGTGGCTGCTCTGGCGTGACGCGCCCCACTCTACGACGGGAAAGGAGAAGAATTCGCGTGGGCTCTTTGAGCGACTTCTTCGATAAACATGATCCGGACGGCAGGTGGCGCGCGGGCGCCCTTACGGGACTGGCCAGCGGCACGTTCTCGACGGTCCTTATCTCCCTGGGAGGACCCAGGATCGGGCGCGACGTGCCGCTCGACTGGATGGAGATAGCGAGCATCAACCTGCGCGACCGGGCGATCGTCTCCGAGCCCGGCTGGCCCCAGGTCCTCCCGGGCATCCTCACCCACCAGAGCGTGGACCTTGCGTGGGCGGCGGCGTACTTCGGACTCGGCATCGGGCACCTCGGCCAGGAGAAGCAGAGGAAAGCCCTGCTCGCCGGGGCCATCCCGTGGGCGGTGGCGTCCTCCGCGTTCGAGTTCTTCGTCGCCATCCCGATCCTCCAGCGGCTGCTCAAAATGCAGGTCCCCTACTGGACGGGCTTGACCGTTCACCTGGCGTCGAGCGTCGCTTACCCGCTCTTTCTGCGGATACGGCGGCGCATCGCAGGGGAAGAGACGACCCCGGACGAGGATCGGCTGGCGCGCCTGACCCTCCTGGCGATGGGAGGCTCGATCGCGGCCCTCGCATTGCTCGAGGTCCTCGCCCGCAAGGGGCATGAGCCCCGCTGGCCCTTCGACCGGGAGCAGGAGATCGAGGTCGGCAGGAGCTTCCTGCGGCAGATGACGGCCCACCACGAGCTGGGGGTCCGCCTCTCCCGCCTGCTGCGGGACAAAGCCCCACAAAAGGAGGCGCGGGTGCTGGGGACCCTGATGTACGCCGAGCACGTGGGGGAACTCGACGCGATGCGCCGCTGGTGGCGCAACTGGTACGGCGGCGAGATGCCCGAGCCGACCGAAGAGGAGCACGAGCGCATGCCCGGCATGCCGCCGACCGGGCGGGTGGACGAGCTGGAGACGATGAGCGGGGCCGCCTTCGAGCGGAGCTTCTACCCCGTCATGATCTCCCACCACGAAGGCGCGATAACCATGTCCGACGACCTGATAAGGCGGGCCAGGGACCCCCGCCTGATCCTGTTCGCCGACCAGATCCGCTACGCGCAACGCAACCAAGTGCAGTACATGCGCGAGTTGGAGGGGCGTGCCTGACGCCGTTGGCGCCCCGTTCGGAGCGCGGCCGCCCGAGGGAGCAGCCCCTTGAACGAGTACCTGGTCGTACTCGCGTTCGCCGCGTTGCCCGCACTTGGCAACTTCGCGGGCGGGGCGCTCGCCGAGTTCGTGCCCGTCTCGCGCCTGATGCTCAACCTCGCCCTCTACTCGGCCGCCGGCGTGGTGGTCGCCGTGGTGGCCGTGGAGCTCATGCCCCGGGCGCTGGAGGCCGACCCGGCCTGGGCCATCGTTCTGGCCTTCGTCCTGGGCGGCGTCTTCTACGTGGCCGTGGACTGGGCCATACAGCGCCTCAACGACCGCTACGGCGGCGAGGGCGGAGCTGGGCCGTGGGTGATCTTCTTCGGCGTCTCGGTTGACCTCTTCTCCGACGGGATCATGGTCGGCACCGGCTCGACGGTGGCCGTGGGCCTCGGCCTGCTCCTGGCTTTGGGACAGGTGCCCTCGGACATCCCGGAAGGCTTCGCCACCGTCGCCAACTTCAGGAGAAGGGGCGTCCCGCGCAGCCGGCGCCTGCTCCTCTCGGCGGCCTTCGCGGCGCCCATCTTCCTGGGCGCCACGCTCGGCTACTGGCTGATGCGCGACGCGTCCGAGCTCAACAAGCTCCTCTTGCTCACCTTCACCGCCGGGGTTCTCAGTACGCTGGTGGTCGAGGAACTGGTGCCTGAGGCGGTCGAGGAGGTCCCCGAGTCCCCGCTTTCGTCCCTGGCCTTCATCGGCGGCTTCGCCCTCTTCGCGCTGCTCTCTACCTACCTGGAGGTGGAGTAGAGGGCCGGGCAGGGACCCTGATGGCCTCCACGAGCATGGCCTGAAGACTCCGCCACGCTCGCCTGATGGTCATCCGGCTTCCCGACCACCCGGCTCCGCAGAGCAGGAGAGCATGAATCTCGTGGCCGCTAACCGGTGCCGGGCGGAGGCACGAGCCGGAAGAGCGCCCGGAGCCTGACGAGCGTTGGCGCGAGTTCGGCCCTATTCGCATCACCATCGAAGGCGTGACCCGGAGGGACGGAGTGGGAGTCGGCGGAACGGCACTTGGCTTTGTCCTCGGCAGCCTTGCCAATTTACTCGACAGCCTGGTGCTGGCCCACCTTCAACCTCCCCAAGTGGCAATAACCGTCGACTTCCTCTTCGCTCTGAGGCTGTTCGCCCGTCTCGCACCATACGATCGTGACGGGCGAACAAGAAAGTTGTAGAGCACGCAGATCGGCATCGATGCAGTGGCTTTCGCTGCCGTCAAAGCGGGATTATGAGACCGGATCGCGACATCGCCACGCCTACGGGAAGGCTCGCACACCTACCTCCCAGGCGGCTTTATGCCGCCCCTTCGGGGTTGCCTGCGGCAACCTGGCAGGAACCGGGCTGTGCTCTCCCGGCGGAACGGCGCAGGGCGAGGCTCGGAGGTACGGGCCGCAGGCCGCCCCGGATGGTCGGCCCCCGGCCCTCTACAGACATTCTCCGGTAACGCGCCCCGACAGGGCGGCCAGCTAAAGCTCGCCGCTTGTGGAAGGCGATCCTCATCGGTACGGTCCGCAGTCGGCTCCGCTTCTCTACGCCGACCCCGGCCCTCATCGAACATCGCGAGAAGCGCAACGCCGTAAAGGCGGAGAGCCTCCCGGAGGTCGGCACACCGCCCCGAATCACATTGAGGACGCAGAGTGAAAGTTCCGCCGACATCGAAGGATCCACGCATGATCTGACCGGGTTCCGGGTTTTGCCTACGCCAGGGAAGGCTACACCGGGAGGGCGGGGACGGCTAAGCCGCCCTTAAAGGGGTGTCAAGGGGCCTCCATACCGGCCGTGCCCTACCCCTTGACATCCCCGCCCTCCCGGTCCCTCCCGCCTCCAGGCAGGCAAAACATGATCTCTGGCAGCGACACATCTGGCTCTTCTTCTGCACTCCCTCTCGGTGGGGTGGTAGCTTTCTGCGGCTCCCGTCATGGCTCGCCCTTTCCTGTCTCTCCCGTGGTGGCGGCTGTGCTTTCCGCCGGCGGCTCCGTCCGCGTCGGCTGTGCCCCTGGCGTTGATGCCGCCGTCCGCTCGTGCTGCATCTCGGCCGTGGTGGTGCGCGCCTCGTCGTTTTCCGGTCCGCCGCGTGCCCGCCTGGCTGCTCGCACCCGTGCGGTGGTCGCCGGTGCGTCGGCCTTGTGCGTCTTCCCGCCCGCCGGCGGCTCCCTTGGCCCTGGCTCATCACTCGCCATCCGGTGCGCTCTGTCCGCTGGCCTTCCGGTTTGGTGTGCCGGGCCTCGGCCTTCCGTGCCTGTTTCCTGGTCTTCGCTTCGCCTGGCGGGTGTGCCCGGCTTTGTCTATCTTCCGGCGCCGTCTCTCTTCTAGCTTGGAAGATTTTCCTGCAAATCAAACAAAATTAATGTTGGGAAAACACCATGTTGCCGTACTATTACTGTACGCGCACAATCAGTGCGGAGTGTAAAGAAGCCCGGCGGCGCTGGTCCCGCCCCGGGCGCGACCCAAGGAGGTTTGGTCCTTGAGTGAGCAAAGTGTACACGAGCGGCAGACGTCTCGGGCGCTGCGCGGTCTCGTTCTCTTCCGGGAGCGGGGAGTGGATATCCGGCCCATGCAGGACAGGCGCTGGCGGGTGCCTTCGTGCAGCTGCCCGCGCTTCTACGCGGTGGATCTCGAAGAGGAGTCCTGCACCTGCGCGGACTTCCAAAACCGGTGCAAGGCGTGCAAGCACGTCTTCGCGGCGGTGATCGCCGCCTCGCGCCACGGTCGGGCGGTCTCCTTCATGGCGGAGCTTCGCGCCCGGCGCGCCGAGGAGTTGGCGGAGGCGGTCGCGGAGCCGTTGGCTGAGCCGGTCACCGAGGCGGCGATCCGCCAGAGCTACGACCTGTACCTGCGGGTGTGCGGGCTCTACCCGCGCGACGGCCTACTGGTCGAGGCGGCGAGGGCTCGCCACAAGGCGGCCCTGCGCGCCTTCGTGGCCGGGGCTCCCTGACGCACGCCCTCTTCCCGCCGGGGCGCCGGCGCACACGGCCGGCGCCCCCTGACCATCTCCCGAAGAGAGCGCACAATGGTACTATATCTGTGCGCGCACATGCGAGAGGAGGCGCGTGGACCTGGACCGGATGATCGCGGGCTTGAAGGACCTCGACCGGGAGGGGCTCGCCCGCTTGCGAGAGGAGCTCGAGCTGCGGCTGCGGGAGCTCGGAGACGATGCCTCCGGGAAAGATGGCAAGCCGGCGGGCTCCGGGGTGCTGGAGTACCGCCCGCATGCGGACGGGACGCTCCAGGCGGAGGTCCGCCGGTACGTGCGCAAGGACGGCACGGTCAAGGAACAGGGACCGTACTGGTACTTCCGCTACCACGAGGGCGGCAGGCAGAAGAAGCTCTACCTGGGTAAGACTGACGACCCGGAGGGGGAGCTTGCGCGGAGGCGGGCGACGAGTTCGGGGAAGGCGACGTAATCGGGCAGAACATGCGACAATCTGGACGGAACGATAGGAGCCCTCAGATGGAACAGCGGTTAGAGAAACAGACCGAAGAGATGACCCGCGCGGCCAAAGAGATCACCGAGGCCGTCAAGGAGCTTAGAACCGCGGTCGAGAGGCTGGCTGAGATCCAACGCCCCGGCGAATTCCCTGAAGACGAAGCAGTGCGGCTCGCCCAGGAAGGCGTGCACGAGGTGAGGGAAGAACTCAGGCGTGAGCGCGAGCGGTTGGGCCTCAAAGAGGAGAGAAGGCCCGCGCCGACCCCGGAGGAGATCCGGGAGTGGGAGCACCGCAGGGAAGAGCGTCGCCGGCGCGAGGGCTATAAGCCCCTTTGAGCGGGCCGCTGGTCGTCCTCGACACGGACGCGGTCGTAACCGCCCTGATCGGCGACGAGGGCGCTTCGAGCTACCGGATCCTGCGCGCCGTGGGCGCCGGGGACATTAGGGTGGCGCTCTCCGACGCCTTCCTGGTCGAGTTGGTGAGGACCGTCCGCAACCGATACCGGCAGGGTTTGATCCTCAACGCGGCCAGGGCCTTCGAGGTGGCGCTGGACCTGGGCCTGCAAGGCGAGCTCAGGCGGCCTCCAGGCTGGGAATGGCCCAGCGTGCCCGATCCCGAAGACCGGTGGATACCCGACCTCGCCTACGACGCCGGTGCAGACTTCATCGTCACCTGGGATCGGCACCTGCTCGACGCCGAGCTACCCTTCAGCGCCGAGGTCGTCACTCCAGCCCAACTCCTCCAGAGGCTTTCAGCCCCTGCCCCCTAATCCCCCTCGCCGCATACTCGGCCGGCGAAACTTACCGCAACCGTACCGCAACCGAGCTGATGCGGAGCGGTACGGAACGGACGAAGGGTACCTGCCAAACCGCCAAAACCGCATAAATAAGCCGAATCTGCGGACGTATTAGTACGGGCTAGAACCTGTCTCTTCGAACTTCTAATCCGCCGGCCGCAGGTTCGAATCCTGCCGGGCGCGCCACCGGCGATTTCGCCGGGTTTTGCTGGTAGAATCATCTGCCGGGAACGTGGTGGCCGTAGCTCAGCCGGTAGAGCATCGGATTGTGGCTCCGAAGGTCGCGGGTTCGAATCCCGTCGGTCACCCTGGCGCCCCCTGAGAGCCCCACCCCGCCGGGTTGGTAGAATGGGAATATGAGAAGCCTCAAGGCGGTAGTGTTCGGGCTCGCCATCGCGCTCATCGTGGAGCTGCTTCTGGTCTTCGGCATCGCCGCTCCCATATTCACAGCCTTCGTCCCCGAGGGCCTGGCCCGTACGTCTGCCCTGGCTGAGGGAGTTGTGGTTTTCGCTGCGGCGTTCGGAATGTACTGGGGAGGGATGGCGGCCGGGTATAAGGCCGGTGGACGCCCGCGGATGCACGGGATCGCGGTGGCCGTTCTGCTGTTCGTGGTCTCACCGGCGTTGAACCTCGCTGCGGCACACGATCCTTTTGCCCAGCTCCGGGATTCCGGTTTCCTGCTGCTGTGTGGGGTGCTGTTCGTAGTCTCCCTGGCCGCGTCTTTCATCGGGGCCGGGCGGGGCTGGCAGCTTCAGATCTACAACCGTAGGGTGAGGCGGGCCGAGCGGCGTGCGGGCAAGACGGGGAAACGCTAGCGGGCTCCCTCGCCGAGCATGAGCCGGCCTCTCAGGTCCAGGCGGGCGTTGGGGATTATTTCGATCGGATCGGCGCCCTCCGCTTCGAGCAGTACCTCTGCTTGAGCTGGCAGAGCGGGGTCGCAGGTGTAGCGCTTCCAGCCGAGCTCTCCCCACGAGATCGTGATCTCCACCGAACCATCATGCTTCTTTTGCTCGATCCTGACCTCGGGCAGGCCGAACGACTTTATCGTCGCTGCGGCGGTGAGCGTGTGCTCGCTGGCGTTGAACCGCTCCACGGCGAGCTGCAGCGTGTACGCGGATTCCGCCGCCTCAGGCTCGTGTTCTGCTGCATCCGGGGAGCCTGCCCGGTCGCGAGAGGGTAGGGGGGCCTCATGCCAGGCTTCTCCATTCCGGGTATGTCTCTTTGGTTCCTCCCGGATGGCGTTTTTGAGGGCCAGGTTCTCCTCCTCGAGCTGCCGTAGACGCTCGTTGTAGGCGCGAAGTTCCGCCTCGCGTCTGAGCTTCATCCCCTCGAGGTTCTCCTTGAGACTGCTGATCTCGCGCCGGTTTTTCTCCTGCTGCGCGGCGAGACGATCCAGGAAGGCCCGCCTGTCTGCCTCGCGCTGTTCAGCGAGCGCGGCGAGTCGCTTCCGAAAGTCCTCCTCCTGTTCCTTGAGCCGGATAGAGAGCGCCCGGCGCAGCTCTCGCTCACGCGTCTCGGCAACGCTTTTTATCCTGCGCACCTCGTCCTCTGGTGGGCTCACGGTCTCTTCGGGTGCGCGCTCCCGCGCCGCCATCCCTTCACGGGCCGCTCTGAGGGCCACCCGGGCCTGGGCCAGCTCGTGCCTGAGACTGGCAACCTCCTGCTCGAGGCTTTCGATGAGGACCCCCGCCGCCTCAAGCTGGCTCTCGAGTTCGCGCCCGGTTTCTCTTTCCCCTCCACCCATGTTCTCTCGCGTTCGAATACTACCGCTGCCGGCAGTCAGTCCGCTACCCGCATCAGGGTAGCCCCTCAGGGGTCGGCGGTAAAGTGCCTCTCAGGGGAAAGGGCTCAGCTCTCTCCGGCCTTGCGGCACTCGGGGCAGATGCCCTCGAGCACCAGGTCTGCCGAGGTCACCTCGTACGGTGTGTTCTCCTGCACCCTGGCTTTCAGGTCTCCTATCTGTATGCCGGGTACCTCCGAGACCCGACCGCAGCGGATGCAGCGGATGTCGAGGTGAGGCTCCAGGTTGAGATCGTAGCGGATCGGAGACTCGGCCCAATGCTTGGAGCTTATCACCCCGATCTCCTCGAGTACCGAGAGCGCCTGATAGACGGTGCCGAGGGCTATCCGGGGGTTCTTGCGCTTGACGATAAGATAGACGTCCTCCGCCGAAGGATGACCATCGGCCTGCTTCAAGGCTTCGAGCACCGCCCGGCGCTGGGAGGTCAGGGTGTAACCGGAGCGCCGGAACTTCTCCTTTATTTCCGCGTCAACCCTGCCGGAGGTCATGTGTCGATCCATCGATAACCATTCCTGATTCGAAGTTTATCATACGGTCTTTACGCTACCGGGGTGTACCATACGATTGCGCGATGGTTATGGGATGTATAGTGAACCTGCTGCTTGCGGTGCGCAACCTGATCGTACGCCTTCTGCGCCGGAGGCCGGAGTATGTGTGGGTGGAGGTATGGGGGAGCCTCCCCGGGTTCTCCCACAGGACCGGCCTGTTGCGCCGTAGGTTCCGGCCCTCCCCCGAACCCCCCAGCCTGGAGGAGATCCGCCGCAGGATGGTAGCGGCGGCCGGCCGCGGGACTGGCGTGCTGCTCCGGGTGGGGGAGCTCAGCGCGGGGTCCGCCAGGCTCGAAGAGCTGCGCCAGGAAATAGTGTCCTTCAGGGAGAAGGGTGGGCGGGTGATGGCATACATGGAGTCGGTAGACTCCCGCTCCTACTACCTGGCCTGTGCGGCAGAGAAGATCTTCTGCCCCCCTTCGGCGACGGTCGCCGTAATCGGGCTACGTACCAGGGTCAACTTTCTGAAGGACGCATTGGATCGTATCGGGGTGGGAGTCGAGGTGCTCGCGGTTTCGCCCTACAAGTCGGCGGGGGACATCTTCACCCGCAACGACTTCTCCCGCGAAGCCAGGGAGCAGGCCGAGAGGCTGATCGAGCGCAGGTACCAGGCCTTGATTGGGGCCATCTCCCGGGGGCGCGGTCTTCCGGAGGAGAGAGTGCGCGAGCTCATCGACGGTGCTCCATACAGCGCAGGATGCGCCGCGGAGCTCGGGCTGATCGACGGTGCGTGCTACGAAGATGAGCTGCCCGGCATCCTGGGGGTGAGGAGCAGAGATGTGAAGGATTGGAGTGCAGCCCGACGTGCCTTGCCTCGGCCTTATCGCAGTACGAGGCGCAAAAGGGTCGCACTCGTCGAGATCTCCGGTACCATAACCCGGGGCCGGAGTCGCAAGTTGCCCGTGCCGGTACCAGTACTGGGCTCGGATCAGGCCGGCAGTGATTCTATCATCCGCGCGCTCAGAACAGCCGAGCGTGGCAGGTCCGTCGCGGCCGTGCTTCTGTACATCGATTCCGGTGGTGGGGATGCCCTGGCATCCGACCTCATCTGGCGTGAGGTGGACAGGATCAGGCGCGGAAAACCCGTGGTCGCGCTCATGGGTGACGCAGCGGCCTCCGGCGGGTACTACGTCTGCGCCCCGGCCAGCCACATCGTCGCCCACTCAACCACCCTGACGGGTTCGATAGGAGTGTTCATCGCCCGCCCTGTGGCCGCCAGGCTCTACGGCAGGGCGGGTGTACACCCGGTGTCGCTCGAACGCGGGAGGCACGCCGGCATCTTCGACGAAAGCCGGCCCCCGACCGGGGAGGAGCTACATGTACTGCGCGACGAGCTGCACCGCAGCTACGAGGAATTCAAAGACCGGGTGTGCCGCGGGCGCAATCTACCCAAAGATGATCTCGAGAGGATCGCCGGGGGTAAGGTCTGGAGTGGCGTCGAGGCGTACGAGCTCGGGCTCGTCGACGAGGTGGGCGGTTTCCGGGAGGCACTCTCGAAGGCGGGCAGCCTCGCCGGAATCGAGGGGATTTCGGAGCGGGATATCGTGAAGGTCAGGGAGCCGGGTGGATACGTCGGGCCGGGGGAGATCACGCGTGAGGCCGCCGAGATACTTGGTCTGATCCCGCGTGTGGCGGAGCGCGTTGTGTGGGCGGCGTTGCCGTACGAGATCGTCGAGTACTGGTAGTATCTCTCTGTCTCGTCGGATTTTGGCGCACGATGATTTCGAGAGGGGTACGTATTGAGTACGGTTGCCAAAGGGAGCGTCGATAGGCGCGGAATGGGAGCCCTCTCCGCAGGGCATTTGTTCACCGACGTTAACCAGGGAGCGGTCGCCGCGCTGCTACCTTTCCTGGAGGCTCACCGGGGGATATCTCTCGCCGCCGCCGGTGCTCTGGTCTTCGCTTCCACGGCCAGCTCCTCGATAATCCAGCCGCTCTTTGGCGTCTTCTCCGACCGCAGGCCTTTCCCGGCGCTCATGCCGCTCGGCATCCTCGCGGCCGGGACCGGGATCTCCCTTGTGGGGGTGGCGCCCGGATACCTGAGCATACTGTTGTGCGTAGTCCTGAGCGGAATGGGGGTCGCGGCCTTCCATCCAGAGGCCGCGAGGTTCGCGAACTATGTCTCCTCGGGGAGCGGGCGGGCGCGTGGCATGAGCTTCTTCTCGGTGGGCGGCAATGCCGGTTTCGCGATCGGCCCCGCCATCGCGACGCCGCTGGTCGTTGTTTTCGGGCTGCCCGGTACGCTCTTCATGATCATACCCGCCGCCCTCATGTCGGCCGTACTCTTTCATGAGCTGCCTCGTCTGAAAGAGTTCCGGCCGGGTGGTGCCTCTGCCGCGGGAGGGCGATCTCCGGCGGAACAGGACGAGTGGGGCCCGTTCGTGAGGTTGACGCTCGTCGTCGCGATGCGCTCCCTGGTCTACTTCGGGCTCGTTTCTTTCGTTTCCTCTTACTACCACAAGGTGCTCGGTACCTCCGAGGCCTTCGGCAACACGGCGCTCACCCTTATGCTCCTCGGCGGGGCGGCCGGCACGCTGGTGGCCGGGCCGCTGGCCGACAGGCTCGGGCGCAAGAGGGTGCTACTGGCTTCGATGTGTCTCCTGGCCCCCCTGCTCTTCGTCTTCTCCACGCTCGGACCCGGGGCCGGGATGGTGGCGCTGGTGCTGATAGGAGCCTCGACCGTGGGTACTTTTGCCGTTACCACCGTCATGGGACAGGAGTACCTGCCGGGCCGCATAGGGTTCGCCGCCGGGGTCACGATGGGCTTCTCTATAGGACTCGGCGGCGCCGGCGCGGTACCCCTCGGGGCGATAGCGGATCATTTCGGGTTGCATACCGTGGTGGTCATGCTCGCTTTTCTTCCGGTGGTGGGGGCGGTGCTCGCGTATACACTTCCGCGTAGGGCCCGCTCCTCAAGCGGGTCGTGAAAGATACTCCAGCCCTGAGGGGATGGACTGCGTATAACATGGACCCATGAACGGTGGCGCGGGGGATTTCGAGCTTTGAATCGTTTCCATCCTCTCGGTGACTTCGTGTACCGACACCGGGGCGCCGTGATCCTGCTGTGGGCGATGTTTTTCGTCACGAGCATCTTTTTCGCGCCCCGGCTCTCCGACAGGCTCCAGGGTGGTGGGTTCGGTGGGGGGCATACCGAGGCGGAGAGGGTCCAGTCTCTCATGGTGCACCGTTTCGGTGTTGCCCCGACGACGCTCGAGGTCGTCTTCGACGGCGGCGGTCTCTCTGCTAGGAGCACGCGCTTCCAGGACGAGGAGCGCAGGGCTCTCCAGGGGGTGCGACGGCTGCCCGAGGTGAGCTTCATCAGAACCTATGCGGGCTCGAAAGACCCCCATCTTGTCTCCAGGGACGGGACCAAGAGTTACGCGGTAGTGGGCTTTGACGTCTCGGCCGATCGGGTGCAAAATCTCGTCGACGAGGTCAGGGAGAGGGTTCGTTCTGACCGGCTCAGGACGTACGTTACAGGAGCTCCGGCCGTCTACCTGGACATAGTCGAGGCCACCAGCCAGGACGTGCGGCACGCAGAGCGGTTCGCTTTCCCTTTCGCGCTCGTGATACTCCTGCTCTCGTTCGGGACCGCGGTGGCGGCGGGGGTTCCGGTTGCCGTGGGCGGGGTCAGCGTTCTGATCTCTCTCGCAATCCTCTACTTCGTCTCACATCTCTACGACCTTTCGGTGTTCGTGCTCAGCATCGCCACCATGTTGGGGCTGGGGCTCGGTATAGACTACGCGCTGTTCGCGGTGAGCCGATTCCGGGAGGAACTCGACGTCCGGCCAGTCGGGGAGGCCGTGGCGACGACTGTGGCGACCGCCGGGCGTTCGATCTTCTTCTCAGGGAGTACGGTGCTGATCGGGCTCTCCGGACTGCTCTTCTTCCCCTTCATGTTCATGCGTTCAATCGGCATCGCCGGGATCCTCGTGGTTTTCGTCTCCGTGGCAGCGGCGATCACGCTCCTTCCGGCGCTGCTCGGTATCCTGGGACATCGGGTGAACGCCCTCGCCGTAAGGCGGGGGCACGGTGCGCCGGGCATCGGTTTCTGGAGTCGCAGCGCGAGGCTTGTCATGCGCCATCCGGTGCTCGTGCTCCTGGGGGTCGCGGTCGTGCTCGGGTTTATGCTCCTGCCGGTCAGGCACATGAGGCTCGGTCTGCCGCAGGCTACCGCGCTGCCGGTCAAGTACGAGTCCCGGGTCGGTGACGACATCCTCAGGCACGATTTCGACTATCCGCGGCTGAACCCTGTGGAGATAGTGGCGACCTTGCCGCACTCCCCGACGAGTGCCCGTGGGCTCTCCGAGCTCAGGCGTCTGGAGGAGAGGATCTCCTCGGTTGATGGGGTCTCTGAGACCAGCAGCTTCTACGATGCGGCAGCCTCGGTTGCGGGGGATTATGCCAGGAAAGTCGCCTCTGCCCGCGAAAAGGCCCGCGAACGTGCGGCGAGGCTCATCGACGAAGAAACCGAAAAACGCCTGGCGGCCCTCAGGGCCCACTACGGCTACGTGCCGCCCGGGGCTGAGAAGGAGGTCCGGGCCCGCGTTCGAGACGAGGTGGACAGGCGAATCCTCGTGAAGTTGCCGGATCTTCCAGCGGGGCTCTCGACTGACGGCAGGGTGACGCCGCGGGGCGTTGCGAACTTCCTCTCTCTTCCTCAAGCGAAGTCTTCGAAGCGGCTCAAGGGGCTCCTGCACTCCGAGGTCTCTGGCGATATGGTCCTGATCCAGGCGACGACCAGCGCCGATCCTTACAGCGGAGCGGCGCGCGATACCGTGGCGAGGATACGGAGCGTGGATACCCCCGCAGGGTCGAGTATCCTCGTCGGGGGGCTCTCGGCCGGGCAGAAGGACTTCATATCCAGCCTCTACAACCACGTTCCGTATGCCGCAGGTTTCGTGCTCGGGGTGACCTTCGTGATCCTCTTCCTCACCTTCCGCTCGCTTTTTATCCCGCTTAAGGCTGTGCTCGTCAATATTCTCAGCCTGAGTGCAAGTTTCGGGGCCATGGTCTTCGTTTTTCAGGAGGGACATTTCTCTGGCTTGCTCGGCTTCACCCCGGAGGGTTTCATAGACGCCACGCTGCCGATTCTCATGTTCTGTACTGTCTTCGGGGTCTCGATGGACTACGAGGTCTTCCTGCTCTCCCGGGTGAGGGAGGCCTACGAGCGTGGCAAATCCAATACGGAGAGCGTGACGGAGGGCGTCACGACCACCGCGGGTATCATTACCTCGGCCGCCGCCATAGTCATCGTGGTCACCGGGGCGTTCGCCTTCAGCGGTATCGTCCTGACCAAAGCCGTGGGCCTCGGGCTCGCCGTGGCCGTCTTCGTCGACGCCACCATCATCCGTATCCTGCTCGTCCCCGCCGCCATGCGTATCCTCGGTGACTGGAACTGGTGGCCCGCCGGTCGCCGGAGGCTCTTCAAGTACAGGGACAAGATCAGTTCTTGATCCTGCTGGTGGGAGGGGATAGACTCAGAGAGATGACGGAGTTCGAGCAGATACTCAAAGAGCGGGGATACCGCCTGACGAACCAGCGGCGGCTCATCGTGCGCGAGCTGGAGGGAGAGAGACATCTATCTGCCGAGGAGATCCACGACCGGCTCAAGGTCGAGCATCCCGAGCTCGGGCTCTCGACGGTATACAGGACCCTTGATCTCCTGACGGAACTGGGGATCGTTCGCAAGGAGGATTTCGGCGAGGGTTACTCGCGGTACGAGCTGGCGACCGGTAGGATGCATCACCACGCCCGCTGCAGGGAGTGCGGGAAGGTGATCGAATTCAGCGAGGAGCTTATGGAGTACCTTGTCCTGCAGGTCGAGCGCGAGACAGGGTTCAACACGGACTGGTACGAGATAACGCTGCACGGGCGCTGCGCGGAGTGTGCGGCTTCATCCTGATCCCGTTCAGAGCGTGAACCTGCTGCCGTCCCGGGCCACGGACACTTCTCCCGTATAGCCATTTTCCTTGACTTCCTCCGGCAGGTTCCTCTCGTCTGCTTGCGGATAGATGTGGGTGAGGACGACGCGCGCCGGGGATGACTCCCGGGCTATCCTGGCGACCCCGGAGGGTGTGAGGTGTCCGGGAACCGGAGAGCTGTCTGGGAAGGAGCATTCCACGAGCAGCAGGTCAGCCCCGCGCGCCAGCCGGGGGATGCTCCTGCAGTACTCGGTGTCGCCGGTGTAGACGAAAGATTTTCCGTCTCCTTCCAGCCTGTAGGCTATGCTTTCGGGCCGGTGTCTTGCCGGTGCCCAGCGCAGGGTTCCGTTCGGAAGCTCCATGGCCCCTCCGCGCACAGGCAGGGTGTGGACCTCGACCGGGTAATCTCCGGCCATCCACTCCCCCCAGGCGCCTTGCAGGGCCGACCAGAACTGCTCGAAAGGTTCCGGCCCATAGACGTGCAGCGGCAGGGAGCGGGGGGATTCGGAGCCGTAGTTCAGGGTGAATAGCAGGGAGACGAGGTCGGAGGTATGATCCGGGTGGAAGTGGGTGATGAGTATGCGGTCCACCGTCAGCGGGTCGATCCCGGCGCGCAGCATGCCCCGCAGGGCTCCGGAGCCCGGGTCCATGACCAGGGTCTCGCTTCCGGTGCGGACGACCACGCAGCTCTGGGCGCGCTCCAGCCTAGGAACGACGGTTCCGGATCCCGCTACCACTATCTCCATCCTTCCTCCTTCACCTCCCGGCCTGCGAAGACCCAGGCCAGCGCTGCGGTGCCGAGCAGCAGTCCCCCCACCACATCCGAAGTCCAGTGCGCTCCGACGTAGATCCTGCTGATCGCCATCAGTGCTATCAGCATAAGGATCAGACCCTTCGGGATGGTCCGCCGGTAGACAGAAGCCAGCGCGCCCAGCGCCAGCACCGACCTTATCACGTGTCCGCTCGGGTAGGGAAAGGGGGTCTCGAAGTCCATGAGCAGAGAAGGGGCGGCGACCCGCACGGCGCTGGCTTCGATCGGACTCTGCGGGAGCAACGTCTTCATCGCGACCTCGACGAGTGCCGTTGCGAGAAAGGCCAGGATCAGACGGCCCGACGCCTGCCTCCGACCCCGGCTCCTGAGGGTGAGCGCGACCGCCAGCATGGCCAGGGTGCTTACCGGGACGCTGCCGGCGATGGAGAGGAACAGACCGATATCGTCGAAGGCCCGCACCGGGTGCTCCTGCATGATACCCAGTACCCACAGGTCGGCCCCGCGTGTCCAACCGGCCGCCGCGATCGCCGAGAAGGCTACGAATGCGACGGAGAGGATTACTGCCAAGAGGAGATGGTGGCGCGAACGTTCCATACTCTGGAGGTTAGCAGAGATGCCGCGCACGAAGAAGAGCGGAACACGACGCTCCGCCCTCTCTCCGGATCGTCGAAGCCTGCTCTTTGTTTCTCTCAGGCCACCGCGTCGCGCAGTATGCGGCCGTACTCCCCGGCTTTCAGGATGCGCTCGGCTTCGCGCTGTAGCTGGCGCACCCGCTCGCGTGAGATCTCCAGCTCCTCGCCCAGCTCGGCGAGCGTCGCGGGATCCCTGTCATCGAGCCCGTAGCGCCGGATCAGGACGTAGCGGGCTCGTTCAGGGAGTCTGGTTATGGCCTCCTTGAGCTGCTCGGTCTCCAGGCTGCGCATCACCTCGTCAGGGGTGTCCGATGTGCGCTCGTCCTCGATGAAGTCCCCAAGCTCGGAGGAGCTCTCCTCGCTGGAGACCGGTTGGTCGAGGCTCGTTGCATCGGGGATGGCGCTCATAGTCAGCCGGACCTCTTCCAGGCTCCAGCCGAGCTTCTCCGCGATCTCCTCCTCAGTGGGCTCCCGCTCGAGATCGACCGCGAGCGCGGCCACGGCGCGGCTCACCTTCCTTATCTTCTCGGTCATGTGCACCGGTACCCGGATGGTGCGCCCCTTGTCCGCAACCGCCCGCTGCACGGCCTGACGGATCCACCAGGTGGCGTACGTCGAGAAGCGGTAGCCCCGCTCGGGGTCGAACTTCTCCACCGCCTTCATCAGCCCGATGTTGCCCTCCTGAATGAGATCCTCGAAAGGCAGCCCGTATCCCCGGTACTTCTTCGCCACCGAGACTACAAGCCTGAGGTTCTTCTCTATCAGGCGTGTCCTCGCCCGGCGGTCGCCCCGCTTGTAGCGGCGTGATAACTCTATCTCTTCCCTGTGGGTGAGAAGTTCGCCCTGGCTTATGTGGGAGAGGTATTTGGCGAGAAGCTCGGGGGTCTCCAGCTCACGCTCCAGCCTACCCGCCATCCTGTTTGTCTTTTCGGCCAACGCAACCTCCCTCAAGGCTCCATTCTACCCGAAACCAGTTTCAGAAACTACTCTTGATCTCAGCTCCCAATCCTGGACTCGCACTCACCATGTGGTCTGGCCTGCATACCATGATGTTCCGTCCGTACATGGTTTATATACGTAGAAGATGGTGCACCAGTTGCATCGTATCGGCGGTTATACTGTGAAAGTCGTGGACGACATCGAGACTATAGCGCTGGGGGTCGAAAGCTGCCTGCCAGGCGTGATCGAGCGGTGGGCGGAGAGGCGGTTGCGGGAACTTCCGGAAGGAGAGGCCGGCGCGCTCTCACGGAAGATGGGACGGCTCGTCGAGGTCTTCGTAGAGTTTCTGCGCAGCCCGGAGACCGTGGAGACGTTTAGCCTGGGAGGCAGGACACGCGGGTTGGTGCGCGAGGTTGCCACCGCCCAGTACGGGAACGGGCGTGACGCCGTCGGCGTGATAGAGGACTTCGCCACGCTGCGCCGGGTGCTTTGGGAGTCGGTCGAGCGGGAGCTCGATTTCTCGGGTTTCGGGGGGGATGTGGTGGCCCGCTTTTTCGTGAAGCTAATGCAGGCCTCCGACTGGGTGACGCACGCCGCGCTCGAAGAGTTCGACGTCATGGTGCGCAGGGAGATGGAGGAGGCCATGGGGCGGGCTGCGGCGACCGATCTCCTCACCGGGTTGCCGGACCGGGATCTCTTCGGACGCCTGTTGTTGCCGCGGGCCGTGGGCGACAACGAGCGGCTCTCGGTAGTCGTCTTCGATCTTGCCGGGCTTTCCGAGGTTGTGGCTGCGGGAGAGGTCGAGCGGGCCCGCGACGCCGTGCGCGCGCTCGCCGAGACGGTACAGAGGGTGGTGCCAGAGGGGGCGGTCTGCGCCCGCTTCGGGGACGACGAGATCTCCGCCCTTTTGCCCGGCGTCGGTGCGGAGGAGGCCTACGGGATCGCCGAGAACGTGGTTGCCAGGATGGGAGGGATGCAGGTCGGACTGCAGGTGGATGCAGGTATAGCGGAGTATCCAACGCACGCTGGGGAGCCCGGCGCCCTTCTGAACGAGGCCCTCAAGGCGCTCAACATGGCCAAGCGCATGGGAGGAGGAGGTATCGTGGCGGCGAGGTCCAGGACATGAAAGAGGTACTTAGATGATAGCTGTGTTCAACAGCCTGCCGGTGCGCGAGGGGGCGGCCGGACGGGTGGCCGGGATGTTCAGGGAGAGCCGCGGGAGCGTGCAGAGCTTCCCCGGCTTTGTCTCAATGGAGGTGCTTAGTTCCGAGGATGGCAGGGAGGTTGTGGTGATCACCCGCTGGCAGCGGCGGGAGGATTTCGAAAACTGGGTGAAGAGTCCAGAGTTCTCCCGTGCGCATAGAGGCAATACAGACGGGCTCATCACCGGGCACCCCACCATCTCCTTCTACGAGGTTGAGCTGGAGCGCGGGGCTGGCTGAGTGCTCAGCCCAGAGACCGGGTGAGCGCAGGATGTTCGCCGGAGCCGGAGGGCGTGTACTCTCCCTTCCCCAGCACGGCAAACATGAAGGCGAAGAGGAAGATCAGCACGAAGATCAGTATGGCGAACGAGAGGGTACGCACCGCGCCTCCTTCCGGGTCATCACAACAAATGTATTTTACTCTATGGGCTGTACTGCCGCCCGCAAAGTTACCAGAGTGCGAGGTAATGTACAATAACCGGTGCTGTTTTGAGCAGGCCTATCTCTCGTGGTGACAGGAGGGCGGAGCACGTTGAATATCGGCGACTCTGGGGGCAGAGGTGGAGGTTGATCCCTCTCTCGAGTACAGGCAGGTTCAGGAGCAGGAGTGCAGGGAGCTGCTCGGTCTGCTGGAGGGGCTCGGTATAGCTGTAGCGGAGAGGATCTACCAGCCCGGGGACGTGATCTACAGCGAGGGTGAGTACGGCGACGCTCTCTACATACTGGTCTCCGGAGTGGTGAAGCTCTTCAGGTCCTACTCCGGCAGCAAGGAGGCCACCCTGCGGCTCCTGAGGTCGTGGGACATCTTCGGACATCTCGCCTTCGCCGGTGAGGCCCGCCAACTGGCCTACGCCGAGGCCGTCACCGAGTGCCAGGTGGTCAAGGTACCCAAGATCTTCGTAGAACGGGCCGTGCGCCAGGATGCACGGGTGGCCTTCAAGATCCTGACCCTCATGGAGTTGAGGCTGGTGCAGTACGAGGAACTGGTGAAATGTCTCCTGCCGCGCGAGACCGAGGTCCGCGTGGCCAACCTGCTGCCGATCCTGGCGCAGAAATTCGGGCAGCAGCATGACAACGGGACCACCACCATAAACCTCAGACTCACGCACCAGGAGATCGCGGCCATGGTGGCTTCGACCCGCGAGTCCGTGACCAAGGTCCTGAACGACATGCGCGGCAGGGGCGTGATCGACATCGTGGGCGGGAGGATCACGCTGAAGAACCAGCGCGCGCTGGCGGAGCTGAGCGGCTCGTAGACTCCCGCTGATTCCCCGGATGGTTTCGTACTCTCACACCTGGCTTGTGCCGTGGGAGGCCGGAGATGACTTCTGAGCTTTTATGGTCCGCCGTCCTTGGGGCGGTGCAGGGCATGACGGAGTTTCTGCCGGTCTCGAGCTCCGGGCATCTTCTCCTTGCCCAGCGCCTCCTCGGTCTGGAGGAGGCGCGGTTCGGGCTTGCCTTCGATGCGGCGCTGCACCTGGGTACTGCGCTCGCGGTGCTGGTGTATTTCTGGCGTGATCTCACGAGGCTCGCGATCGCTCTCTTCGTCTCGCTCGGGGATTTCGATCCTGCGGACCCTGACAGGCGGATGGTCTGGCTCCTCGTGGTCGCGTCCGTTCCAGCCGCGGTTGTCGGGCTCGCTTTCGAGGACTTCTTCTCCACCTCTGTCAGGTCACCCTGGATAGTCGTGGTGGCGTTGGTGGCCGTCGGGGTTCTTTTCCTGGTCGGCGAGGCCGTCGGAGGCAAGCGGAAGGTAGCGTCGAGTCTTTCTTTGCCCCAGGCGCTCAGCATCGGGCTGGCGCAGGCAGCAGCCCTCATACCGGGTGTCTCCAGATCCGGCGCAACGATCACCCTCGGCCTCTTTCTTGGGCTGCGCAGGGAGGAGGCGGCCAGGTTCTCTTTCCTGATGAGCTTCCCAATCACCGTGGGCGCCGGCGGCTTCAGCCTGCTGGAGGCGATCGGTGGAGGAATGGGAGGGGATGAGGCGTTGCTCTTCGGGGTCGGGCTCCTGTCGGCGGCGGTCGTGGGATACGCCGCGATAAGGTTCCTCGTCTCCTTCCTCTCAGACCACAGCCTTGGTGTCTTCGCGTTCTACCGCTTCGCGCTCGCCGGTGGGGTCGCGGCGGCTCTCGCCGGCTGATCCCTTCTTCTTTTTGACATCACACGTTTCCATCTGCTAACTTGTCCTGCAGGATGCCCGCAGCAGAACGAACTGGATGTCAGTGCCGCCCAGGAGGCGGAGGCTTCCTATACCCGCGATTTATCTAGGAGGGCACAGGAGCCCTCCTTTGTCGTGTGATTTCACCCTCCGAACCCATCCGAAAACCGCAGGGAGGATCAGGCAGATGTCGAGATCTCACCACCATACCACGGTCATCACACAGAGCGGATGGTGGGCCGTTGTTCGCTAGGGAGAACACCGGTGCCCTCCCGTCGGACATGGAAGAGCTCAGGCGCCGGATAGACGAGGTTGACGCCCGGATAGTGAGGCTGCTCGACGAGAGAGCCAGGCTCGCGCGCAGAGTGGGTGAGGTCAAGCGTGAGCGGGGTCTCAGCGCCTATGTGCCTTCCCGTGAGCGGGCCGTCATGGACCGGGTCTTCGCGCTCAGCGAGGGGGAGTTCCCCCGCAAGGGCCTGGAGATGGTGTTCAGAGAGATCATCTCCTGTTCCATCTCGCTCGAGGCTCGGCTCAGGATCGCCTACCTGGGGCCCGAGACAACCTTCACCCACGAGGCAGCCCGCAGGGCCTTCGGTTCGAGCGTGGATTTCGAGCCGCAGGCGTCGGTGCCGGAGGTCTTCGCCAGGGTCGAGCGCGGGGAGGCGCAGTACGGGGTGGTGCCGGTCGAGAACTCAATGGAGGGGGCGGTGACCCACACCCTCGACGAGCTCATGAACAGCCCCCTGAAGGTGTGCGGCGAGGTTTATCTGCCCGTCTCTCAGAATCTGCTTTCGCGGGAGGAGCTTCTGGACAGGGTCTCCGTCGTCAGGTCGCATCCCATGGCCATCGCCCAGTGTGCCTCGTGGTTGCGGAAACACCTGCCGGGGGCCAGGATCGAAGAGGTGGAGTCTACCGGGGAGGCGGCAAGGGCCGCCGCATCGGAGCCGGGCGTTGCGGCCGTGGGCAGTGAGCTTGCGGCGGAAGTCTACGGCCTGAACGTACTCGCGCGTAACATCCAGGATTCCCGGGCGAACGCCACCCGCTTCATAATCCTCGGCCGCTTGTGGGCCGGGGCCACCGGCAGGGACAAGACCAGCGTGGTCTTTTCGGTGAAGGACAGGCCAGGTGTACTCAAGGACGCACTGTCTGCCTTTGCCGACGAGGGTATAAACCTGACCCGCATCGAAAGCCGCCCGAGCCGCAAGCGGGCCTGGACCTACGTGTTCTTCGCGGACTTCCAGGGTCATCCGGATGAGGAGAGGGTGCAGCGGGCCCTGGCGAAGCTGGAGGAGTACTGTCCTTACGTGAGCGTGATCGGGGCATACCCGGAGGCCCCGGCGGAGGGCTTCTGAGGGTTGGATTTCAAGGAGGCCGCCTGCGAGGTCCTGCGGGAGGTGGGCCATCCCCTGCACTACAGAGACATAACTGACCTGGCGATCGAATCCGGCTACCTTGAGAGTGCGGGGAGGACGCCCCACAACACCATGCGTGCCAGGCTCTCGGTCGACGTGAGGGACAATCCGCATGGTCCCTTTTTGCGTACGGCCCCCGGCGTCTTCGGGCTCAAAGAGTGGTCGACCGGGGATAATGTATATTGAGTGTGGTCGTAACCCGGAGGCGCATGGAGGTTGCAAGGTGGTGGAGACCCTGAACAAGACCGGACGGGTGGCCTGGCAGATAAGCCATCTGGAAGACTACGGGCAGAGAGTCGAGAGGGCTGCCCGCAGGCTCAAGGAGATCTCTCGCGACCGGGATCTCGCTGCGCTTGTCATTTACGAGGCGGTGCTGGCCAGAAGCGGGCGTGCGGCGGAGGAGGTCCGGGGGCTGCTTCGGAGTTTCAGGGAGACGTTCGAGGAAGAGGACGAGCCGCTCAGCATCCCGAGGGTCAGCGGTATCATGGAGGTGGAAGGGGACAGGTGGTTTTTCGGTGATGCGGATCTCAGGAGGCTGGCTGGTCAGCTCCTTGGCCAGTTTCAGCACCGCGTCGCCCAGTATAACTATCTGGACGAGCGGGAGGTCCTCAGGCGCTGGGCCGACTCCGAAGACACCAAGGTGTTTATCCGCCGGCACATCCCGGATACCGAGCCGGTAGCGGGCATCGTTCCCGGAGTGGACCTCAGGATGTTGCAGTACCTCAGGGTGGCTGCGGGAGGCAACACTGTGCTGCCCTCCGAGCTACTGGCCGCCGCTCTCGGCTCGCTGTGGGGACAGCCGCAGGACGACTACGAGGTGATAGCAGCAGTAGAGGAGCTTGCATTCAACCTGGAGTTGCCCGCGCCTCTGGTAGCCCTGATGCTGGAGGAGATGGCCGAAGGAGGCATGCCGGCACTCCCCGACTACACCGGGGAGGATGAGCAGGCTGGAGACGAAAGCCAGCCGCTTCCGGAATAGGCTTTGCGTCTTCAGGCAAGGTGATAGAATGCAGTAGCGATTACCAGTAATCTACCGGGTGGACTGGCCCGGAGAAAGATTCATCACCCGGATATTGGTTTATTACAAGAAGAAGACCAAGGAGCAGCCATAGCATGGGAGAGTCCAAGAAGAGGGTTGCGCTCAAGCCGCACATGAAGCAGATACAAGAATGGGTGGACGCCGGCAAGAGCGACGAGTGGATCGCCGACGCCCTGGGTACCAGCGCCTCCTCCGTGCAGTCGTTTCGGAGTCGCAACAACATCTACCGGCGTGACAGGTCCCTGCAGGAGCCTGAGAGCGTTTTCGAGGGGGTCCTGGACCACGGGGAGCGTGATGGCTGGGGACTCTGGTTCGACCCGGCGGTCGCCGAGGACCCAATATGGAAAGAGAACTGGGAGGGAGTCGACTCCGTCATCGTAAAGGTGAGCGGGGAATCGATCGTCATAGAACCAGACCGCACCGGCACGCAGGGCGTCTCTACCGGCCACCTGCTGGATGAGAGCCGGGAGGATACAGACGGGGGGAAGGACGGGGACGAGGAGGAGCGTAACGGGCATGCCAGGCGGGAGAAGGGACGGGTGAAGTGGTTCGACCCGGATAAGGGCTATGGGTTCCTGGTGCGTTCAAGCGGCGAGGATATCTTCGTGCATCATTCCGAGATAGAGGGAGACCCGGGGACGCTCGAACCGGGGGGCAGCGTGGAGTACGAGGTGGGGGAGAACGAGCGCGGCCCCAACGCCCGCAGGGTCAGGATACTCTGAACCGGTCTCCTGCGGAGGCGAGCTCAGTCTAGGCTGACAGATGAGAGGTGGAGGCGAGCTCAAGCAACCCGGGCCCGCCTCCGTCGTTCCAGCACAGGCGGGTGATGGAGGCGTTCGGGGCCCTCTCCGATCCCGGGAGGATGTCCTTCCCGAACAGCCCCCTCAGGTAGGCCCGGATGGCCCCGCCGTGGGAGACGACAAGGATCTTGCCGCCCTCCGGCCGGTGACGGTAGAGTATTTCCGAGAGTGCCTGCTCGAAGCGCGCGAGCACCTCTTCGTCAGTTTCTGCCCCGACGAGCAGCCAGCCCTCCTCCTCCGGTAGCGAGGCCAGCTTGGCGACAAGACCGGGCATGCGCTTCTCCCGTTCGGCCCCGGTGGTGCCCTCCAGGATTCCACCGTGGCGCTCCATGAGCCCGGCCATCGGTACGACCTTCCCCCGGTACCTGGCCTCACGCGCAATGATCTCCGCGGTCTCAAGGGCCCGCGAGAGCGGGCTGGTGTAGACTGCAGAGAGGGGCTCGGACGAGAGCGCCTTCCCCGTCAGGCGCGCCTGGATCCTTCCCTCCTCTGAGAGGGGGAAGTCGAGCTGGCCCTGCCACACCCCCTCGGCGTTGGCCGTGGACTGCCCATGCCGGACTAGAAGTAATTCCAGAGGTCTCACGCGGGCCAGATTAGGGCATCAGACTATGTCTTTGCAAGCTCGACTCTCATCCGTAGCGCCGGCGTAGCTCGCGGATTATGTTGGTCGAGTCGACGAGCACCTCGTCCCCGATCGTCAGAATCGGGATCGCCCGCTGGCCGGAGAGTCTGATCACCTCTGCCCGCCCGTCCGCGTCGGCGTTTACCGTCTCGTACTCGAGACCAAGCCGGTCGAGTTCTTTCTTGACCCTGCGGCAGTAAGGGCAGTAATTTCCACTATAGAACTTTATCTTCTCCTGCTGCTTTGTCGCATCGCTCAAAAACCTTCCTCCTTAAACGGTGTTGCCAAAATTCGCCCAAACGATTATAACGCCGACCCGGCGTGATCCGTGCATCATTCCTCTCTCTGGAACGGGGCCGGGGTGGATGGTAGTGTTTGCAGGATCGTGTTTTCGTAGACCGCGGTGACGGGCGGATGAGGCCAGGTTTGAAGAAAGGGCGCATGTGAGTCTGGAAGGAGGGTCACATTCCGGCTGGAGCAGGCGGCGTGTGGTGGTCGCGGGCGTGCTGATGGCGCTCTGCGTCCTCGCCGGCGTCCTACTCGTGGCAGACTATGCGATGAGTGCCGGGAGGATACACCGCGGGGTTTCGGTGGGAGGTCTGGACCTCGGGGGTAAGACTCCGGCGCAGGCTCGCGAGATACTCTCACATCAGAAGCAGCGGCAGCTCGGAGAGATAGTCCTTCACGGACCTGAAGGAGAGCTTGAACTCGGCGCGCAAGAGCTGGGAATGAACCTCAACGTGAGCGCTACCGTCAGGCGGGCCTATTCCATCGGGCGCGATGGAGGGTTTGTGCAGGATCTCACGCAGCGGGTGCGGGCTACCTTTGGCTCCGTGGGTGTCGAGCCCGCGATAGTCTACAGGCCGGAAGCCGCGAAAGAACGCGTGCGATGGATTGCAGCGCGCCTCGACCGGCATCCAAGAAACGCCTCAATCAGGATATCCGGCGGCCACGTCCGCGTCGTCGACGCCAGGGAGGGATACAGGGTCGATC
This sequence comes from Rubrobacter calidifluminis, assembly GCF_028617075.1. Taxonomy (NCBI): domain Bacteria; kingdom Bacillati; phylum Actinomycetota; class Rubrobacteria; order Rubrobacterales; family Rubrobacteraceae; genus Rubrobacter; species Rubrobacter calidifluminis. The sequence goes on from NZ_JAQKGV010000010.1 coordinate 29,218, forward strand.
GCTCCAGGACGCTGGACGGCATCAGGGGTGCGGTGGAGTCCATGTCCGGGAGGGCCAAGATCTACGGCGAGACCATTGAGCCGCAGGTGCCCACCTCTTCGGCTGTCGCCGCAGCCCGGAAGGCCCGCAGCGCGCTCGAGCACGACGTCACCCTGAGTGCCCTCGGGCGGCAGTGGACGCTGAGCAGGGTCGAGATCGGACGCGCCCTCTACGTGACGCGCAGCGGCAGAGACCTCGATGTTCGCCTCAGCCCCGCGAGGTTGCGCGAGAGCCTGGACGGAGTCTACGGGGCGCTCACGGTGCGCCCCGTAGAGGCGGATTATGTAGTCGACAGTCCCCATGACATAAGGGTCACCCCGAGCAGGGATGGCCGCAGGATAGAGAGCGAGAAGCTGATCGGAGCCATTCGGCACGGCGTTTTCTCCGGGGACTTCCGCTACGAGGTGCCGCTCGCCGTCTGGAGGCCGAAGCTCACCACCCGGGAGGCGATACGTCTCAAACCAACCGGGCTCATCGGGGAGTACAGCACCAACTACATGACCTACAGCGACGACCCCGGACGGGTGAAAAATCTCCAGATAGCCTCGCGCGCCATCAGCGGCCAGCTCGTCGCCCCGGGGAAGGTCTTCTCCTTCAACTCGGTGGCGGCGCCCCTGCACTATTATCCCACCAAGGTGATCGTGAACGGGAAGGTCGAGAAGGCCGACGGCGGGGGGCTGTGTCAGGTTTCGACCAACCTTTACATGGCCGCGAACAAGGCCGGGCTCGAACCGGTGGAACGCCACCCGCACTACGCTGAGCTGCCGTACGTCCGGCCCGGCTTCGACGCGACTGTGTGGTTCGGAGCCCTGGACATGAAATTCAGAAATACCTCATCTGGTTACATACTGCTGGAGGAGACGGTCGACACGCAGACCGGATGGGTCACGGCCCGGATCTACGGCAGGCCTACCGGAAAGCACGTCGAGATGTGGTCCAAAAAAGTCTACTCGAGTCCCAAGATAACCAGATGGGTCACCTACAAGAGGGTGACCAAGAACGGAAAGGTGCTCTTCGATGGCATCCTGCATACCGACACTTACAAACCGCTCGAGGAGTGATTTCGCCGTCGGAATCCTCTCCTGATGAGTGCTCTAGCCGGAGACCTCCACGACCAGCTCGACCTCGACGGGCGAGCCGAACGGGAGCGCACAGACTCCGACGGCCGTGCGGGCGTGGGTTCCGGCCTCGCCGAATATCGTCCCTAGTAGCTCCGAGGCCCCATTAAGCACTTCCGGCTGGCGCTCGAAGCCCGGAGCGGAGGCCACGAAACCACCCACGCGCACTATGCGTGAGATCTTATCCAGCCCGCTGGCCTGTTCCGCTGCGGCGGCTAGGGCGTTGAGAGCACAGATTCTGGCCGCCTCACGGGCCTCCTCTATACTCACCTCCTCGCCCACCCTGCCCCTGGTGTGTAATCTGCCCTCCTGGAGGGGGAGCTGACCGGCGGTGAAGATCAGGTTCCCAGATCGGACGGCGGGGACGTAGGAGCCAGCCGGGGCGGGGACAGCGGGCAGCTCGTATCCCAGCTTCTTCAGCCTCTCTTGCGGTGTGGTATGCATCAGCGTAGCGCCTCCTCGTACTCGCCGGGGTCGTAGATCAGAGGGTAGCTCGGATCCAGCGTGTCCCCTGAGGTCACCTCCCCGATGAAGACGGTGTGGTCCCCGGCGTGCGCGGTGTCCCGCAGCCGGCAGTCGAGATAGGCCAGACAGTCGAGCAGAAACGGCGAGCCTCCGGGCGTCAGTCCGTAGGGCACGCCCTGGAACTTGTCGTGGTACTCGCCGCTGGTCTCGGCGAAGTGCGTTGCGACATCCACCTGATCCTCGCGCAGGATGCTCAGCGAGAAGGTGCCGCTCTCGAGGATTCGATCGTGAGTGTAGCGGTCGTTGCGCACGGCCACCGCCACGCAGGGCGGACGTTCCGCGGCCTGCATGACCCAGGAGGCAGTCATCGCGCTGGTCTCCTGTCCCCTCCTGGTCGCCAGCACGTAGACGCCGTGGGTCATGTGCCTCAGCACATCCAAGATCGAGTCCTCTCGCTGTGGTTCCATGTCCACCGGGGTCGCGCTCCAACTCCTTGGCCGTCTGCCACATGATTTTACCAGTAGCAGTTATACTGCTCCCATGCAGAGGACGGAAGACGCCGGGTGGGGGATCGCCTCTTGAGCTCCGCAATAGCAGGCATAGGCGTGTTGCAGGCGGTTGTCTACCTGCTCTTCATCCGGGCCGTCGACCTCTACGAGCGCGAGCCTCTCTCTTACGTGGCGGCGGTTTTCGTGTGGGGCTTTACGGTGTCGGTCTTCGTCTCCGCTCTGTTCGAGTCCATCCTGCAGTACACGCTGGCCGTAGTCACCAACGCCCGATTCGCTCACGCCCTGACGGCCGTCATGGGGGCTCCGGTGATAGAGGAGTGCGCGAAGGGGGCCGCGCTCTTTCTGGTTTTCCTCTTCTCCCTGCTGCTCGCCCGTTCCCGAGGGGAGATGGAGTTCTCCGGCGTGATGGACGGCATAGTCTACGGCTCGGCGGTGGGCTTCGGATTCTCCCTGGCCGAGGATCTGGTCTATTACGCCCAGTTTGGTCCCGAGACCTTCGTGGTGCGCCGGATCTTCGGCGGCTTCGGACATGCTGCCTTCACCTCGCTCACCGGTGTCGGGATAGGGCTCGTGCCGTGGGTGCGCACGCTTCCGGCGAAGGTCTCGCTCCCGCTTCTCGGGCTGGTCGGGGCGATGTTGCTTCACGCCGCCTTCAACCTGACCGCCACCCTTTTCGGGGCCCTGGCGTATGCTTTCCTCTTTCTCGTGGTCCTCGCGTACCTCGTCCTGATAGTCCTCTGGCTGGCCTTCGAGCGGCGCGTCATCCGCCAGGAACTCTACGAGGAGACCCGGACCGGAACGATAGACCCGCGGGAGTACCCCCTCATGCCGACCTACTTAAGGCGCAAGCTGCACTACGCGCGGCTGCTCTCGCGGGGGAGGTTCGGGCACTGGAGGACCGACCGGAGGGTGCACGCTGCGGCGGTTGACCTGGCCTTCACCAAGCGCTTGGTACGCCGCAGCGGGGATCCCGCACAGCTTGAGCGCGTCGAGAGGCTCCGGGAGCGGATCTTGCGGTTGAGAGGGGTAAGGGTGGGGGAGTCGGAGGTACTCTGAGCGGGGGGCTCTCGGGCATCATCCTCGCCGGGGGGGCGAGCGAGAGGATGGGCGAGGACAAGCTCCTCCTCGAAGTCGGGGGACTCGCGCTCGTCGAGAGGGTCTACCAGGCGCTCGCGGCGACCTGCTCGGAGGTGCTCGTGGTCGGGAGGGAATCTCTGCCTTTCGGCGGGGTGAGGTTCGTCCGGGATCGACGACCGGGCCGGGAGGGTCCGCTGGCCGGGATCGAAGCCGGGCTTCATGCGGCCGGCCATCCGGTCGTATTCGTGGCGGCGGGGGACATGCCCTTTCTGCACGAGGGACTCGTTGGACTGCTCGCCGGGGTGGTTCATGGGGGTGCCGGGGCTGCGGTGCCGTGGTTCGATGGTCCGCATCCACTCTGCGCGGCCTATGGCAGGTGGGTGTTGTCGTCTGTCTCGGCCTCCCTGGACTCTGGCGTGCGGTCCATGCGTGGATTTCTGGGGCGCCTCGGGCGCGTGATATACGTTGGCGGAGAGCAGCTCTCGGTCCTCGGGGACCCCTCTCTGATGCTCATGAACGTGAACACGCCAGCGGATCTCGAGAGGGCCAGGCGGGTGGCTGGATGAGGCCGCTCCGCCAGAGCTGCAGGGACCTGGCCGGGTTGCTCGAGGTGTGGCGGAAGGGGATGCCCCGCGGCTCGGTGAGGGCTGAGGTCGCGGTGGTGCTCGGGGCGCAGGTTTTGAAGGGTGGGAGACCAAGCACGACCCTCAGGGCCCGGGCCGAACACGCGGCCCTCCTGTATGGTGCAGGGCGGGTACGGAGAATCATCGTCACCGGCGGGGTGGGGGAGAACCCGCCGAGCGAGGCCGAGGTCATGGCGGATATATTGCGCTCCCGGGGCGTGCCCGGCGAGGCGATACTGCTTGAGAGAGAGGCGTTGAGTACCTGGGACTCAGCGCTTCTCGTGGCGGCGATGCTGCGACGGATCGGGGTGGATGGCGTGTTGCTGGTCACCGACCCGCTGCACTGCGTGCGCGCCGTGGAGGCTTTTAAGGAGGCAGGAGTGGATGCCGTGGCCGAACCAGCCTACGAGAGCCCGATGTGGTACAGGAAGTGGCGGAGGGCGGGACAGCTCCTGCGGGAGGCGGCCGCGATCGTCTGGTACAGGTTTCACCATGGGATTGGTTCGCGCCGGGACACGCCGGGCCCTTAGAAAAAGATTCGCCATGGTGTATTCTCTCGGGGAGAGATGACGCAGCCCCGGGATAAGAAGCTGGACAACCGCAGGGAGCCGTTCCGGATCGGCCTAGCCTACGGTGCTGTGGCGATTGTCGTCGCGATCGCCACCAATCTTTACTTCCTCTTCATCGACCCCAGAACATCCAGTGAGTGGTTGCTCGCCGTGATCCAGCAGTACCGCACCCCGTTCGCGCTGACCGTCTACATCTTCCTCGGCATACTCGCTGCTCTGAGGGTCCGTCCATCCCGGCTCGACCCGGGTTCTTCCTACGGTTCCCTGCTCGTGCGCGACGGTGCGCTGGCCGCCACCGTGATCGCCGTTCTGGTCTGGGTGTCTCTCTTCGTTATCCTGGCACTCGAGGCCACGGTCTTCGCCGGGGCGATGCGCGACTATGCGCAGGCGGCCGCACCCAGGATCGTCCACTACGTCAACGAGGCGCGAAAGATCCTCAGCAACCCACCCCCTCCGGCGCGGGTGGGGCCGGTGCGCTCTGCTCTGCAGCCGCCGCAGCTCTGGGATCTGGGTCGTTCGATCTTCAACGGCGTCCTGCGGGCGATCATCATGGGGGGGGTGGGGGCGGCCGTGGGCGCCCTGCGCGGGCGGTCCCGCAGAAACCGTGGGCAGCAGGAGAGGGGCTAGCGCAGGAGAACGGGGGCTGAGACGCAGAATAAAGGACCCCGCAAACGCGGGGTCCTCTTCAGGTATGGCTGCGCTCTGGCATGCTCTCTCTAGGAAGAGAGCTCTTCTCCCGGTTTCATGACGTGGACTATGAGGTCCGGCGCGATGCTCTGCGCCTGCTTCTTGAACTCTTCCGGCGTCCCCGGCAGGAACGGGAAGGTCCCGTAGTGGATGGGCACCGCGTGGCGCACGCCGAGCAGCCTCGCCGCGTGCGCCGCCTCGAACGGGCTCATCACGAGGCGGTCTCCGATCGGGAGAAGTGCCAGGTCCGGCCCGTAGAGCTCGCCGATCAGGCGCATGTCGCCGAAGATCGATGTGTCGCCTGCGTGGTAGAGCTTGAAGCCGCTCTCGAACTCGAGGATGAATCCGCAGGGCTCCCCGGCGTAGATCACGGTCCCGTCCTCTTCGGTGATCGAAGAGGCGTGGTGGGCGTTCACGGCTGTTATCTTCACCCCGCCGACCTGTCCGGTGCCGCCCTTGTTCAGCGGGAAGGTGTTCTCCACGCCCTTGGTGCCGAGCCAGTTGCAGATCTCGAAGTTCGCGACGACCGTCGCCCCGGTCTGCTGCGCGAGCGGAACGGCGTCCGCGATGTGGTCGAAGTGTCCGTGGGTGACGAGGATGGTGTCGAGCTCTCCAACCTGTTTGAGCTCGTCGGGCGTCTGGGGATTGTCGGCGAGGAAGGGGTCTATGATGATCTGCTCGTCACCCGCCGTGGTGATGCGGAACGTTGCGTGTCCCAGGTAGGTTATGCGGGTGCCTCCGAGCATCTCTTCCAATCTTTGTTCCTCCTTTCACAGGGTCAGACCTCAGGGGAAACCTCTCTAGCTATACCCCGGTGTCGTCTCCGGGAAACAGCCCGCTCCACTGACTATACTCTCCAGGGAGATTTGGCAAACAGGTCTTCTGGAGAGGGCTTTCAGTGATTTTCGAGGAGCTCTGGTGGCTTACCTTCCGATAGAGGATCACGGCATCATCGGCAATCTGCGCACCGCGGCACTCGTGGGGAGCGACGGCACGATAGACTGGATGTGTCTGCCGGCGTTCGACTCGCCGAGCGTCTTCTGCTCGATCCTGGACGACGAGAAGGGGGGGCACTTCCGGCTGCGACCGCTCTCGCACGTTCGCAGCCAGCAGATCTACCTGCCCGACACCAACGTGCTGCTCACCCGCTTCCTCTCGCCGGAGGGTGTCGTCGAGATTCTCGACTACATGCCGATCGCCACGGGATTCGAACACAGTCGTCTGGTACGCAGCGTCCACGCCGTACGCGGCGAGATGCCCTTCGAGCTCGAGTGCCGTCCGGCCTTCGACTACGCCCGGGCCCGGCACACCGTCTCGGTCGGCAAACGAGGGGCGCTCTTCAGGGGGGCAGAAGGGACCGTGATCGGGCTCTCCTCGAAGGTGCCGCTCGAGAGGGGGCCTGGAGGCTCCGTGCGGGCCCGCTTCACGCTGGGTGAGGGCGAACGCACCACGTTCGTCCTGCGCGGGCTCGACGGGGAGGACGACCCCGGGGAGGCGCCCTCCGAGGAGGTCTTCAACAGCAACCTAAACGAGACCGTGGGCTACTGGCGGCGTTGGATCTCCCGCTGCAACTACCGCGGGCGCTGGCAGGACATGGTCCGGCGCAGTGCGTTGGTCCTCAAGCTCATGGTCTACGACCCCACCGGGGCACTCGTTGCCGCCCCCACGATGGGTCTGCCTGAGCAGATCGGGGGTGCCCGCAACTACGACTACCGCTACACCTGGCTCAGGGATGCCGGGTTTACCCTCTACGCCCTCATCAAGCTCGGCTTCGACGAGGAAGCCCACAACTTCATGGGCTGGCTCAGGAAACGCTGCGAGGACGGCGGAGACGGCCGGTTACAGCCCCTCTACTCCATCGACGGGAGAAGCGAGATAGAGGAGTACACTCTAGATCACCTCTCCGGCTACAGGGGCTCCCGTCCGGTCCGGGTGGGAAACGCCGCCTACGGCCAGCTCCAGCTCGACCTCTACGGCGCGGTCCTCGACGCCGCCTACCTCTACAACAAGCACGGCGCCCCCCTCGACTACGACCTCTGGAAAGACCTGCGCAAGGTCATAGGCTGGCTCGCGGAGAACTGGCGTCAGCCGGACGAGGGGATGTGGGAGGTGCGCGGCGGCCGCCAGCAGTTCGTACCATCTAAAGTGATGTGCTGGGTGGCGCTGGAGAGGGCCATCCGCATAGCCCGCCAGCGAGGGCTGCCGGCGGGGGAGGGACGCTGGATCGAGGAGCGCGACGCCGTCTACGAGGAGGTGATGCAGCAGGGCTGGAGCGAGGAGAAGCAGAGCTTCGTCCAGCACTACGGGTCGCAGGCGCTCGACGCGGCGCTGCTCCTGATGCCGCTGGTCAAGTTCGTCGGTCCCATAGACCCGCGTTGGATCTCCACGCTGGACAGGATCCAGCAGGAGCTCTCCTTCGACACCCTCGTCGACCGCTACCGGGTTGGAGAGGCCGCCGACGACGGCTTCGAGGGTGCCGAGGGCAGCTTCAGCCTCTGCTCCTTCTGGCTCGTCGAGTGCCTCACGCAGGCCGGGAGGCTCGACGAGGCCCGACTCGCCCTGGAGAAGATGTTCTCCTATGCCAACCACCTCGGGCTCTACGCCGAGGAGATAGGCCGCAGCGGCGAGGCCCTGGGCAACTTCCCGCAGGCTTTTACACACCTCTCCCTCATCAGCGCGGCCATCCACCTCGACCGTGCTCTGGGAGGCGGCTGAGACGGAGAAAGAGAGGAGAATTTCATGAGCGAACGAAGGATGATCGCGGCCGCGATTCAGATGTCATCCACCCCGGACAGAGAAGAGAACAAAAAGACGGCGGAGCGCCTCATCCGCGAGGCCGCATCCGCAGGGGCGGATCTGGTGAGCCTGCCCGAGCTCTGGAGCTGCCACGGGCTCGAGAAGGTCTACCGGGAGAACGCCGAAAGTATCCCCGGGCCGACGACCGACTTCCTCGGCTCGCTCGCTCGCGAGCTGGGCATCTACCTGCTCGGCGGTTCGATCCTCGAGAAGGTGCCCGGTTCGGCGCGGTTGCACAACACCTCGACCCTCTTCGCTCCGTCGGGGGAGCTTCTGGCCGTCTACCGCAAGATACACCTCTTCGACGTGAAGGTGGCGGACAGGGAGTATTTGGAGAGCAGGACCATAGCGCCCGGGAAGGAGATCGTGACGGCGAAGGCGGGGCCGGCCACCATCGGGCTCTCGGTCTGCTACGACGTCCGCTTCCCCGAGCTCTACCGCATGCTCGCGCTCGCTGGCGCGGAGATCCTGATGGTCCCGGCCGCCTTCACGCTGCAGACGGGCAAAGACCACTGGGAGCTTTTGTTGCGGGCGCGGGCCGTCGAGAATCAGGCGTACGTCGTCGCCCCGGCGCAGTGGGGCCAGAAGGCCGACGGGCGCTGGACCTACGGGCGGAGCATGATCGTCGACCCATGGGGAGTGGTGCTCGCCCGGTGCCCGGACAGGGACGGCTTCGCGCTCGCCCCGCTCGATCTGGGGTGCCTGGAGAGTCTGAGGGCCGAGTTCCCGGCGCTCGCCAACCGCCGCCCCGAGGTCTACCGGAGCGCCCTCTAGTAAAGGGGGAAGTTGCCCGTCTCGAGCTGTCTCAGCACCCTCTCGCGCAGGGCGGAGAGGTCCGGAGGGGAGGCGTAGAGCTCGGAGAGCGGCCTGAGGAGGTCCCTCGCTCCCTCGGGGGCATCTGCTCCCTCGGGAATCACCAGATGAGAGCCGTCGCGCAGTTCCAGGAGGCGCTTGCGCCCCCCGCGCTTGCCCCGCTTGTGCCGGTCCTCCCCCGCCACCTCGACGATGTCCATCGAGTAATCGATCATCGGGGCCGAGGCGATCGTCCCGCCCACCCCGTAGGCGTCGCAGACCGGGTTGAGGTGCAGGATGTACTCCACGTCTATCCCGCCCGAGGCGAAGAGCTTCACGTGCGAGAAGCCGTTGCGGTCGAGCTCCCAGCGTACCTCGCGCATCAGGTCCCGGAAGTCCCCGCGTCGGTTGCCCGGGGTGTCTAGCCGAACGGCGGTTATGGAGTCCGGGATCGCCCGGGCGGCCTCCAGCGCGCCCACGGTCTCGTCGTCGAAGGTGTCTATGAGGATCGTACGCGGCACCTCCGGGCCCATCACCTCATCGAACGCCTTCGCCGCCTCCGCCGTCGAGCCCAGGATCAGGACGAGCGCGTGCGGCAGCGTGCCGGTAGCCGGGATGCCGAGCCGCCTGGTCGCCAGGTCTACCGCGACCATGTCGCAACCCCCGAGGTAGGCTGATCTTTCGATCACCGGCGCGACCGAGGGGTGCATCCTGCGCGCCCCGAACGAGATCACCGGGCGGTCCCCCGCGGCGAGCCGGCATTTGGCCGCTGCGGTCGCCACCCCCGAGGCTTGGCAGAGGAACCCCAGGATCGCCGTCTCGTGCTCGGCGAACGCGCCGTAGGGACCGGAGAGGGCGAGAACAGGCTCGTGCGGGCGGCAGATCGTCCCCTCCGGGACCGCGCGTGCATCAACTTCCACCTCTTCGAGCAGGTACGCCACCTCGTCGAGGCCGGCCACCACGAACCACTCGTCCTCGTTGGAGCTCTTGTAGGAGACCTCCATGCACACAGGGGTGTCTTCCAGGCCGCGTGCCTTGAGGACCTCCATCGTGCGGTGGAAGTACGAGTCGGCCACCCTGGCCGACTTTATCTCCTCCTCGGTGGCCGAGTTGAACCTGTCGATGCCGATCTCACCCACGGTCAAGACTCCTTCGTTCTCCGGTGACGCGCCATAATCGTGGTCTGGATCTCCGTTCAGAGACGGTATGATAGCCAATCCCCGTCCCGTGGGGCCCGAAAACGGTGGATTTCTCCCGGGAGGATGGCTTGTCGACCTGTAGAATAGCTGGTGTGGAAGCAGAATGGAAAGAGGCCGGGATAGTCCCGAAGACTCCTTGAAAGCCGAAGGGGGCTCTCCGTTGCGCAAAACCGAAAGACCTCTCGGAATATTCGGCATCCCCATGGACCTCGGACAGAGCCGCCGGGGCGTGGACATGGGGCCGAGTGCGATCCGCTACGCCCGTCTTCAGGATGCGCTGGGGGAGCTCGGCTACAGGGTAGCGGACCTGGGCAACGCCTCCGTACCGCTCCCGGAACTCTCCGAGGACGGGGAGGAGGCTCGACATCTGGAGAGCATAAGGACGGTCTGCACCGAGGTCTGCGAGAAGGCCGCCGGGATCGTCTCAGGAGGCGTCATCCCATTGTTCCTCGGTGGTGATCACTCGATCTCCATCGGGACTGTCTCGGGGGTGGCCAGGGCCGGCAGGACCGGTGTGATCTGGATCGACGCCCACGCCGACTTCAACACGCCGGAGACCTCCCCCTCGGGCAACATCCACGGGATGCCGCTCGCGGTGCTCGCCGGATACGGTGACCCTCGGCTGGTGGAGATAGGCGGCGAAGGAGCGAGCGTACGTCCCGAGGACGTGGTGATCGTCGGGTTGAGGTCCGTAGACCCCGAGGAGCAGAAGCTGCTCCGGACGGCCGGGGTCACGGTTTTCACGATGAAGGAGATAGACGCCTACGGGGTGGCGAGCGTGGTGCGGCGGGCGCTCGAGAAACTCTCCAGCCTCGAGCGGGTGCATGTCTCCCTCGACCTCGATGCCGTCGACCCGGAGATAGCGCCCGGGGTCGGCACGCCGGTGCGCGGGGGGTTGACCTACCGCGAGGCGCATCTCGTGATGGAGCTCATCAGCGAGTCGGGGCTTCTCACCTCCCTCGACGTCGTGGAGGTGAACCCCATCCTGGACATGCGCAACGGTACCGCGGAGCTCGCGGTGGAGCTGGTCGCCAGCCTGATGGGACGTCAGATAATAGGGTTGCCGTACTCTTCCTAGAGAGGATCGTTTGAAGCGAGAAACTCACCACCACATAAGACAGACGCTCCTCGGGCTGGGGGGAGGGATACTCTTCAGCGCCGTGGCCTTACTCATCGTGGCGCGCGAGTTGAAAGGGGAGAACGTCAGGGTGACGAGCACCGCCTCACTGGTGGCAGCGATCTTCCTCGCCGTTTTCACCTGGTTCGTGCAGGGAGCGATGTTCTCAGTCCTCCTCAGGCCCCTGGTCGGTCGCTACGAGTACCGCAGCATGGTGAGGCTCTACCTGGCATCTCATTCGGTGGGCGACATAACCCCCTTCATGGGAGGAGAGGTTCCCTACGAGGTGTGGGGGCTGAGCCGCGCCGGGCTCACGCCCGGGATGGGCGGGGCCCTTCTGGCGGTCAAGGCGATCCTCAACTTCACCGTTTTGGTCTCCGGCACGGTGATAGGCTTTTTGCTCTACAAGGGCGATTTCTCGATCAAGGACAGCGGGAAGATCCTGCTCGCCATCGCAGTCGGCGCGGTAATGGTCTGGGTAATAGTGGCCTTCCTGCTGCGCCGCCGCGGCGACCACGATGAGGAACCAGAGCGCAGACCCGACGAGGAGGCCGGCTGGCGCCAGAAGGCCAGGGAGTTCTACGTGGATCTTCGCTCCGGCTTCACGGAGATCTGGCGCAAAGAGCCGGGTGCGATCTTCGTATGCACCGGGCTGCACGTCGTCTACTGGACATCCTACACCGCGATCGGGGGACTGGCGCTGTTGGCAGGCGGCTGGAACGGAAACCCGCTGGAGGCCATGGCCGCACAGTTTATAGTCTATTTGCTCCTTCCGCTCTCACCTACCCCAGGCGGGAGCGGCGCCGCAGAGCTGGGTTTCGCCGCCCTGGTCGGCTCCGGCTCCGGGGGATCACTGCTCGCGGGGATCATGATCTGGCGCGGTTTGAGTTATTACCTGCCGCTGGTTGTTGGTGCTTTCTTCGTCGGCCGGGACATAAACGAAGGGCTGCTCTCCCGTTTGGAGGGTCTCAGAGAGCACTGAGCTCTAGCCGGGGTCGAGCGCCCGCGCGAGGGCGGCTATCGCGCGGGGATAACGATACTGGATGCCCATGTGTCCTCCATCGAAGAGCTCCAGGGTGTGCTCTATCCCGAGCTTCTCGAGCTCCCGGGCGAAGGCCTGCGCGCCGAGGTCGAGATACCACTCGTCGGACTTTCCCGCGTCCAGGTAAATGGTGTGCATGCTCGCCAGCTCTTCGCCGTATCGGGGCGCCATCCGGACCGGATCCCACCCGAGCCACCTCTCCCAGACCTCTGCGACGAGGCGCCCGGTCTCGGTCTCGAACGGGAGGAGCGCCTTTCCGGGGTTCTCCTCGTCGGGCGAGTAGCAGGCCGCGTATCCGTAGATCTCAAGCGGCACGCCGTGGCGCTCGAACTCCATCGTCTCGGCCTTGCGGAACCGCTCGAAGAAGATCTCCCACGATCCCTCGAAGTGGTCCCTGAGGATGCGGGCCGTCTTCGGGAAGTCCGGCAGGTAACAGGCCTCGAAGAGGGCGTCGCCCGCGTGGGAGGCGAGCGCTCCGAAGACGTCCGGCCGGAGCATCGGCACCACCATCGCCCCGTAGCCCCCGCTCGACTTCCCGGTCAGCCCGCGGTGCTCGCGGGAGGCGGCGGTCGGGTAGCGGTCGTCGATGAACGGTACCACCTCGTCGCAGAGGTAGTCCATGTAGCGTCCGGTGGACGTGGAGTTTATGAACTGCGACCCCCCGTAAGAGGTCCACGCGTCGACGAAGACGACTATCGCAGGGGGGCAGGAGCCGGAGGAGAAGAGCTCGTCTACGCGTTCTACGACTGTCGGTTCGAACGCGCTGCGGTTGAGCCACATGTCGAGCTGGCCGGTGAAGCCCTGTATCACGTAGATGGAGGCGAAGGTGCCCCCGGAGATCGACTCCGGGGGCACGTAGACGTAGAGCGGACGGCGGGAGGGATCTCCGAGGGGGTTGTCCGCGAGGATCTCGGACTCGACCGTCAGGCGCTCGAGCCGGCCCCTCAGGGGACGGTCCCAGGGAGGGCCTGGAGGGCCCTCCACCTCCTCGAGCGCCACGCTAGCCCACGATCCCTGCGACCAGCTCGCCGACCTCGGTCGGGTTGGTCGCAGCCTTGATGCCAGCCTTCTGCAGCGCCTGGCTCTTCGCCTCGGCGGTGCTCTCGCCGCCGGAGACGATCGCACCGGCGTGCCCCATCGTCTTGCCCTCCGGAGCGGTGAACCCTGCGATGTAGGCGACGACGGGGGTCTTCATCTCGCTCTTCCAGAACTCCGCGGCCCGCTGCTCGGCGTTGCCGCCGATCTCCCCGATCATCACGACGCACTCGGTCTCCGGGTCCTCCTCGAACTTCCTGAGGATCTCGACGAAGTCCGAGCCGATGACCGGGTCGCCGCCGATCCCGACGGCGGTCGACTGGCCGATCCCGCGCTGGGTCAGCTCGCTCACGATCTGGTAGGTGAGCGTCCCGCTGCGGCTCACCACGCCGACCCTGCCCGGCTTGAAGATGTCGGCCGGCATGATCGAGACGTTCGCCTTGCCGGGGGAGAAGATGCCCGGGCAGTTCGGCCCGATGAGGGTCGCCTCCTTGAGCGGCAGGTACCCCGAGACGCGGAGCATGTCGTGCACGGGGATGCCCTCGGTGATGCAGCAGATCGTGCCGATCCCGGCGTCCAGCTCCTCGAAGATGGCGTCGGCGGCGAAGGGCGGGGGGACGAAGATCACGCCGGTGTTCGCCCCGGTCTGTTCCACGGCCTCCTCGACCGAGTCGAAGACGGGGATGCCCTCGAAGCTCTGGCCGCCCTTGCCCGGCGTGACGCCGGCGACCACGTTGGTGCCGCTCGCGAGCATCCTCCGCGTGTGGAAGCTGCCCTCGCGCCCGGTTATCCCCTGGACCAGAAGCCGGGTGTTCTCGTCTACCAGGATCGCCACGCTACCGACCCCCTTCGCTCGCGAGCTCGACCGCCCGGCGGGCCGCGTCGAGCATCGTCTTCTCGGTGTGCACGTTCTGCGGGGTGTTCTCCGAGAGGATCTTCAGGCCCTCCTCGGCGTTGGTCCCGTCGAGCCTGACGACTATCGGGAGGTCTATGCTGGTGCGCTCTATCGCGGAGAGGAGGCCCTTCGCCACCTCGTCTCCGCGGGTTATGCCGCCGAAGATGTTGAAGAAGACGCTCCTCACGTTCTCGTTGGATGTGACGATGTCGAGCGCGGTCGCGATCTTCTCGGCGTCCGCCCCGCCGCCCACGTCGCAGAAGTTCGCCGGCTCGCCCCCGGCCTGCGCGACCACGTCCAGCGTGCTCATCACGAGCCCCGCGCCGTTCCCGAGGATGCCGACGTCCCCGCCGAGCTTGACGTACTGCAGCGAGACCTCCCGGGCGCGCCGCTCCTGCGGGTCCGCGGCCTCGACGTCGCGCATCTCGGCGATGTCCGGGTGCCTGAAGAGGGCCGAATCGTCCACCGTGACCTTCGCGTCGAGCGCGACGATGTTGCCGTCGCGGGTGAGGACGAGCGGGTTGATCTCAACCAGGTTGGCATCCAGCTTCTCGAAGGCCTCGAAGAGGGTCGAGAGCGTCCTGCCGAAGCTCTTCGCCGCTTCACCCGACAGCCCCGCGGCGGACGTCAGCCGCCTCACCTGATAGGGCAACAGCCCGACGAGCGGGTTGGCGTGCACCCGGACTATCGACTCGGGCTTGGTCGCGGCGACCTCCTCGATGTCCACCCCGCCCTCGGTCGAGAAGAGGATGAGCGGAGCCTTGGCCTCGCGGTCGACGGTGACGGAGAGGTACATCTCACGCTCTATCTCGGCCCCGGCCTCGACCAGCACCTTGCGGACCCTGTGTCCCCGGATCTCCATCGCGAGGACCGCCTCTGCTGCCTGCTCGGCTTCGGTGGGGCTCCCGACCACCTTGATGCCTCCGGCCTTGCCCCGACCTCCCGTCAGGACCTGGGCCTTGACCGCCACCGTCCCGCCGCCGAGCGTCTCGGCCGCCCTTCTTGCTTCCTCCGGCGTGGCGGCGACGATCGACGGCAGCGTCTCGATGCCGAAACCGCGCAGCAACTCCTTGCCTTGATGCTCGTAAAGATCCAAGCGAAAACTCCCGAAGCTCGGTTTTACCTCACAAATTCAAAAAAATTATACAGAGCGTGCGGAGCGGGTTCAGTTATATACTTCTCTGCCGTGGGCGTAGGGACCGCCATAAACGTGGCCACCGTCCTCGCCGGAGGAGGGATAGGTACACTGGCCGGGGGGCGTTTCCCCCCGAAGATGCGTGATACGGCCATGCACGCCATAGGCATCGTCACGCTGCTCGTCGGTGTGCAGAACTTCCTGAAGTATCAGAACCCCCTGGTACCGCTCATCAGCGTGATCGTGGGGCTCGTCGTCGGAGAGTGGGTGGACATAGACTCCTGGTTGCGGCGGCTTGGGGATGGCCTGGAGGCCCGCTTCTCGAAGGGGACGAGCCAGGTCAGCCGGGCCTTCGTCACCACCAGTCTGCTTTTCTGCGTGGGTCCCCTCACCATCCTCGGTTCCATAGAGGACGGTCTCCGGGGGGACTACAGCCTGCTCGCGCTCAAGAGCGTCCTCGACGGCATAGCGGCGCTCTCGTTCTCTTCCGTGCTCGGGTGGGGCGTAATGCTCTCGGCCGGCACGGTCCTCGTCGTCCAGGGCTCGATAACCCTCGGTGCGGGCTTCGTGCAGGAGGTGGTGACGAAGGGCATGATCTCCGCGACCACCGCCACCGGCGGCATACTCATCTTCGGTCTCGGGCTCGGGCTTCTGAACCTTAAAGAGGTGAGGGTCGCCAACATGCTCCCCGCACTGCTCGTCGCTCCTCTGCTCGTGTCCATCATGCCCGCGTTGCGTTTGTAGGCTGTGAGGCTGATGTAATATCCTGTTGTGGATTTAGTCTGATCTCGCCAGAGTAGCGGAGGTGCAGGATGGCGGAGCGTACGACCGAAGAATGGCGGGGTAGCCCGCTGGATGTGGAGGGGACCTTCGACCCCTACGGGATAGAGGAGGTGATCCTCAGGTTCGACGACGGCACGAGCGACGTCTTCAGGTCCAAGCTGCGCGACAGGTTCTACGCCTACGAGCTGCACCAAATGGCCACATATCTGGAGGCTGTGGCCGACGACATACGCAAGAGCGAGAAGCGAGAGCGGGAGTCCTGAGGATGCACGGCATAATAAGGGAGAGGCAGACCGAGAGACCAGACCACGAGAACATGGCCGTGCGCGAGGTCGTCCTGCGCTACGCCGACGGCAGGACGGCGACCTTCGTGCCCGACGCCGATCGTGAGACCTTCAACCACGACGACATGATGGAGCTGGTCAGGGTCTTCGAGAGGGCCTCTGCCACGGCCGAGTGGGCCGAGGCGGCCGAGGACCGCCAGGCCCACCGCTAGCTAGCGGTACCGGTCGTACTGGTCGTAGAAATCCTCGTCCGGGTCTATGTCCTCGCCGGCTAGTTCTCGCCTCCTGAGGTCCCACAGAACCTCCAGAGAGTGTTCGATTTCCTTGATCCTGGCGTGGTCGGCGGCGGTGGCGTGGTGTTCACCCTCGCGCGAGAGAAGCCTCTCGCGCTCCTCGGAGAGTTCTTCTATCTTTTTCAGAACCTTGCTCTGCATGCCTGTCCTCCAAAGATGTTGCTTGCGGCATTGTATACCGAGCTCCGGAGCGACTGCCAGCGGGCATGCTCCCTGGGAAGGCCGGCTTTGATCGGGCGTATACATCACTTGGGGTACGTGGTGAGGGATCTCAGGTCGGCGGTCGCCTTCTACGAAGAGGTTTTCGGGATGCGGCATCTTCAGACGGAGATGAGCGAAGAGCAGGGAGTGCTCGCGGCGCGTCTTCAGGCCGGAGATGTGGAGCTGGAGCTACTGCAGCCCACCAATCCGGATTCCCCCGTGGGTCGTTTTCTCGCCCGGCGGGGTGAAGGCATGCACCACGTCGCCTACCTCGTCCCGAACCTCGAGCGGGCGCTCGAAGAGCTCGAGAGCCGGGAATTCGAACTCGTGGACCGCCAGCCGCGGGTCGGCTTGGGAGGGAGAAGGATCGCCTTTCTCCATCCGCAGAGCGCCTTCGGCGTCCTCACCGAGCTCGTCGAGGAGAGGGGGGAGTAACCTTGTCCTCCGGCGAGAAGTTCTTCACGGGAAGCGGAATCGAGGTTCAGTCCTTCTACGGACCGTGCGATCTCGAGGACTTCGACTATGCAGAGAGACTCGGCGATCCCGGCGAGTACCCCTACACCCGCGGCATCTACCCGACGATGTACCGCGGCCGCCCCTGGACGATGCGCCAGTACGCCGGCTTCGGCACCGCCGAGGAGACCAACCGGCGCTTCCGGCACCTCATAGAGCGGGGCCAGACCGGACTGTCCGTCGCCTTCGACCTTCCGACCCAGATGGGGCTCGACTCCGACCACCCGCTCGCCGCGAGCGAGGTGGGCAAGGTCGGGGTGGCGGTCGACTCGATCCTGGACATGCGCGAGCTCTTCAGCGGCATACCGCTCGGTTCGGTCTCGACCTCCATGACGATAAACGCCACGGCCCCCATCCTGCTCCTCCTCTACCAGATGGTCGCCGAAGAGCAGGGGGTGCCGCGGGAGAGGATCTCCGGCACCACCCAGAACGACATACTCAAGGAGTATCTGGCGCGGGGCACCTACGTCTATCCACCCGGACCCTCGATGCGTCTCGCCACCGACCTGATCTCCTACTGCGCCCGCGAGCTGCCCCGATGGAACCCGATCTCCATCTCCGGCTATCACATCCGCGAGGCGGGCGCCGACGCCGTGCAGGAGGTCGCCTTCACGCTCGCCGACGCGGTGGCCTACGTCGAGGCGGCCCTCGGGGCCGGGCTCGAGGTGGACCGCTTCGCCCCCCGGCTCTCCTTCTTCTTCAGCGCCCACAGCGATCTCTTCGAAGAGATCGCCAAGTTCCGGGCTGCCAGGCGCATGTGGGCGAAGATCATGCGGGAGCGGTTCGGGGCGAGCGATCCGAAAAGCCTCAGGATGCGCTTCCATGCCCAGACGGCTGGCTCCACGCTCACCGCCCAGCAGCCCGAGAATAACATCGTGCGCACTACCGTCGAGGCTCTCGCGGCCGTGCTCGGTGGTACCCAGTCGCTGCACACCAACGCCTACGACGAGGCGCTCGCGCTCCCCACCGAACGCAGCGCGACGCTGGCGCTGCGCACCCAGCAGATCCTCGCGCACGAGAGCGGCATTACCCGCGTCGCCGACCCGCTCGGCGGTTCGTACTTCGTCGAGCGCCTCACCGACGAGGTGGAGGAGGCCGCGTGGAGGTATCTCAAGCAGATAGAGGAGCGAGGAGGCGCGGTCCGGTCGGTGGAGGAGGGATATATGCAGCGCGAGATCGAAGAGTCTGCCTTCCGCCACCAGCTTGAGGTCGAGCGGGGGGAACGCGTGGTCGTCGGCGTCAACCGCTACGAGGAATCCGGTGATGAGCCTGACATGGAGCTGCACGTCGTCGGTGAGGCCGTGGTCCGGGTGCAGCGCGAGAAGCTGCGCCGTCTCAGGGAGGAGCGCGACGCGGGGAGGGTGAAGAGGTCTCTAGCCGCACTCCGGCGGGTTGCGTCCTCCGGCGAGAACCTCCTCTATCCGATGAAAGAGGCCCTGCGCAACCTCGCTACCCTTGGGGAGGTCTCCGACACCCTGCGCGAGGTCTTCGGCGAGCACCGGCCCTGATTCTGCCCCGGCCGGAGGGGCGGAGCGCTGTGATAGTATTGCATTGAAATTCGAGAGAGCGTGGGCTTTGCGGACTCCGAGGCCTCGAGGAGGGTATTACAAGTGGCTAACCTTTTCCGCAGACGGGAGGAGAAGCTTCGACAGGACGGGCCGACCGAGGACGCCGTCCGGGAGGCTTTGAGAGACGTCCGCGACCCGGAGATAGGGCGCGATATCGTCTCGCTCAACATGGTCCGCGGCATCGAGATCGACGGTGGCAGGGTCAGGGTGGGGGTTGCTCTGACCACCGCCGGTTGTCCTCTCAAGCACCGGATCACGAAGGACGTCACCGACCGCCTGAAGATGGTGGAAGGCGTCTCCGAGGTCGACGTCGACTTCGGCGTGATGACCGACGCCGACCGGCAGAACCTGATGAATTCCCTCTCGGGAGGAGAACGCGAGATCGCCTCTGCCTTCCGCGACGAGTCGAAGACCCGCATAATCGCCGTCGTCAGCGGCAAGGGCGGAGTCGGTAAGAGCACCGTCGCGGTCAACCTCGCGGCTGCGCTGCAGCGGGCGGGCAAGACCGTCCAGATCCTCGACGCCGACGTGCACGGGGCTTCGGTGCCGGTGATGCTCGGGGCGCTGCAGAAGCCCAACGTCATAGACGGCGTCATCTTCCCGATAGAGTCCCCGACCGGGCTCAAGTTCATCTCGATGGGGAACTTCGTCGGCGAGGGGCAGGCGATCATCTGGCGCGCCCCGATCGTCAACAAGGCGCTCGCCCAGCTCATGCGCGACGTCTACTGGGGCGAGCCAGACTTCGTGATCGTGGACATGCCCCCCGGCACCGGTGACGTGGCCCTAACGGTGGCGCAGATGATCCCGAAGGCCGAGGCGCTCGTCGTGACAACGCCGCAGGCCGACGCCGCGCGCGTCGCCGTGAAGGCCGGGAAGATGGCGGTGCAGGCCCACCTCAAGCTCGACGGCGTCGTCGAGAACATGAGCTACGCCGAGTGCCCGGAGTGCGGCCACGAGATGAGGATCTTCGGCGGCGACGGCGGCGAGAGGGTCGCCGCGGAGCTCGGCTCGCGCATCCTCGGGCGCATCCCGATCCTGCCGGATACGACGGGTGAGCCCGGAAGGTGCCTCTTCGAAGAGGGCAGCTCCCCGGCGCGTGCTTTCGACGAGATCGCGGCGAGCATCGCCAGCATGAAGGTCCGCAAGAGGATACAGGTTCTCTAGCGCGCCAGGCGCAGCTGGCCGGGGAAACCGGAGAAGCGCGCCCGGATCACCCGAACCCCATCCTGGTTGACGAAGTCGGCGCCGCACGAGAGGCGGCGCCGCTCCTCGTCCTTCTCCAGCACCGTCACGGTGCAGGTGATCGTATCGCCGACGAACACGGGCGCCAGGTATTCGAAGTGCATCTCGGTGGCGAGAAAGCCGAGCATCCCGCCGATGTGGGTGAGCATGCTCCCTGTGAGGAGCCCCGGGATGGTTCTGCGTCCGTACCAGCTCTCCCTGGCGAACGCCTCGTCCTGGTGGTAGGGGTTGTGGTCGCCCGTGACGCCGCAGAAGAGGGCGACGTCACCCTCGGTGAAGGTGCGCCGGTAGGTGAACGTCTGCCCGACGCTCACCGCGTCGAACTCTTCCTTCAGGCGGCGCTTGAACTCCGGTGTCGCCTCGGGCACGGGTTCGTCAGCCGATCAGGCCGAGCTGCCTGACCGCGTCGCGCTCTTCCTTGAGCTCGCCGACGGTGATCTCGAGCTTCGAGCGGGCGAAGTCCCCGACCTCGAGTCCTTCGGCGATCTCGTACTCGCCGCCGCCCGAGAGCCGCACCGGGAAGGAGGAGATGAGACCTTCCTCGACGCCGTACTCGCCGCTCGAGGCGACGGCCATCGAGTGGAGGCTGTCGGCGCCCAGCATCCAGTCGTGGACGTGGTCTATGGCGGCGTTCGCCGCCGAGGCGGCCGAGGAGGCGCCGCGGGCTTCGATTATCTCCGCGCCGCGCCCTCCGACGCGCGGAATATACTCGTTCTCGTACCAGTCCATCTCCACCAGGTCCACGGCCCGCTGGCCCTTCACCCTGGCGTTGAAGAGGTCGGGGAACATCGTCGGCGAGTGGTTGCCCCACACGACGAGGTCCCGGATGTCCTCGACGCCCACGTCCAGCTTCTGGGCGAGCATCGAGACGGCGCGGTTCTCGTCGAGGCGGGTCATCGCGCTGAAGCGCTCGCGCGGGACGTCGGGGGCGTTGTTCATCGCGATCAGGCAGTTGGTGTTCGCCGGGTTGCCGACGACCAGCACGCGCACATCATCGGCGGCGTGGTCGTTTATGGCCCGGCCCTGGGGCTTGAAGATCTGACCGTTCGCCTCCAGAAGGTCGGCGCGCTCCATCCCCCTCTGGCGGGGCCGGGCGCCGATGAGCAGGCAGACGTTCGCGCCGTCGAAGGCCTCCTTGGGATCCGCCGTTATGTCTATGGACTCCAGGAGGGGAAAGGCGCAGTCGTAGAGCTCCATCGCGGTGCCCTCGGCGGCCTTGAGGGCGGGTTCTATCTCCAGCAGCTTCAGCCGGATCTTCTGGTCGGGGCCGAGCATCTGACCCGAGGCTATCCTGAACAGTATCGCGTACCCGATGGCGCCTGCGGCGCCGGTGACGGTCACGGTCTTCGACACTCTGGCATGCCTCCTTTTTCGTTGCCTGAGGGCTGCACGCTGGAGCGGCCCAGGGTACCCCTCAGCATACAATCTCTAAGACCCATGATAGGTGAATTCCCCCCGCTTTGCCTGAGGCGCCCTGCATTAAAATTTCCTCTCCGAAGGAACCACAGAAGGCAAACCCCTGGGAGGTGCTTTGGAGGTAAGCGAGGCCATAGAGTCGCGCAGGAGCGTGGGGAGGGTCAAACAGGATCCGGTCTCTCGTGAGCTCGTCGAGAAGATCCTGGAGAGCGCCATCCACGCTCCGAACCACAGGATCACCGAGCCGTGGCGCTTTTATGTCTTCGTCGGGCGGGGCCGGGGCAGGCTGGCCCGGGCGAGGGCCGAGCTGGCGCGCATCATGGCCGAGGAGGAGGGTGAGGACGAGGAGCTCGCGGCGGGTCGCATAAGCCGTGAGCGCAAAAAGGCCTTCCGGGCGCCGGTCGTGATCGCGGTGATCTCGAAAGGCGGGCGCGACGAGGTCGAGACGATCGAGAACTACGCGGCCTGCTGCGCGGCCGTGCAGAACATGCAGCTCACCGCGCACGACCTCGGGCTCGGTTGCATGTGGCGCACCGGCCCGGCGGCCTACCACGACTACATGCGGGACTTCTTCGGCCTCGAGGAGAAGGACAGCATCGTCGCCTACCTCTACATCGGCTACCCGGATGCCCCGAAGACCCGGCGCAGGCGCAGCCCGGTCGAGCGGATGACGACCTGGTACGAGGGTTAGGACCCGAGCGAGACCGCTTCGAACCCCTTCTCGGTGCGCCTCACCCTCACCAGGGGTTCTGTGGGTTCGTGGTAGAGGATGACCAGGGCGTCGAGGCGCGCGGCCTCGGAGAGTACCTCGATGCGGTTTGTGCGGGCGGCCTTCGGGTCGGTGTCCACGGAGCTTATGAGGTCGGGGTCGAGCCAGATCTTCGCCGGTGCGAGATCCCCGGTGTAGAGCGCCAGCTCTTCGCCGGACCCTACCCAGACGATCTGATGCCCCCCGGCGTGTCCCGGGCGCACCTCGACCCTCACGCCCGGGAGGATCTCCCGCTCCCCTTCGAGCAGCTCGCACCAGCTCTCCTCCACCGCCCGCTCGACGAGCGGGACGGCTTCGTGGCGCTCCTCCTCTTCCGGCATCTTCCGGGCCTCTTCCAGCGCGGCCCGCTGCACGTAGACCGTCGCGTTCGGGAAGCTCCTCGGTCTCAGCGCCCAGCCGATGTGATCCGGGTCGAGGTGGCTGAGGATGATGGCCGTGATCTCCTCCGGTCTGTATCCGGCTTCTCGCATGCTCTCGAGCAGGTCCAGCTTTCTCCTCAGTTCGTAGCGGCCTTCGAGGGAGGGAGGGAGCTCCGGCCCGAAGCCCGCGTCGATCAGGACGTTCCCTTCCCCGGTATCGATCAGGATGGGGTGCATCGCTCCCTTTATCCTCGCCCGGCTCTTCACGCCGAGCAGGTTGCCCGCGTCGGTGACGAAGGTCCCGTCGTCGAGCACGACCACCTTCGATCCGGAAACCGTGATCTTTTGCTCAGACACCTCCGACCTCCTTTCTGCCCCCGACCGCTCCTCTCAGCGCCGCAGCGAGCGCGCCGGGATGGCGCAGCATGCGGTAGATCGGAACGTCCCCGATGAACCCTTCCACGAGCGTCTTGCGGGCGCCGGGGTGCTTCTCGCACGCCTTGAAGAGCGGCTCGAGCAGTCGCAGGTTCGGTACGAGCCGGACGAGTGCGTAGCCCGAGAGGTGCTCCCGGCCCCTGCGCCCGAGGAGCTGCCTCTCGTAGCCGCGCAGGAGACGTGCCGAGAAGTCTTTGCGCGAGTGCGCCTCGTACGCCCACGCGGCGGCGAGCCTGCCGGACTCTATCGCGTAGCCGACCCCCTCGCCGCTTATCGGGTGGATCATGCTGCCGGCATCCCCCGCGCTCATCATCCCCTGCGAGTGACGCCTGGCGCCCCACATCCCCATCTTCAGAGACCAGCTCTTCGGCGGCCCTTCGGGCTCTGCTCCCTTGAGCCACTCTTTCAGCCGCGGCTCCTCCAGGAATCGTTCGTAGAAGTCCTTGAGGTTCCTGCCCGTCTTGTGGATTGTGCGGGTGGAGACGCCCGCTCCCACGTTCGCCGTACCGTCGCCGAAGTGGAAGACCCAGCCGTAGCCCGCCCCGTGCTCGTTCATGTCGCGGGTGACGAAGACGTGCAGGTGGTCCCTGTCCGGTCCCTCGATCCCCTTGAAGTACTGCCTGCAGGCAACGGCGTTCTGGTGCGCCTTCATCCCCTCCGCCGCGAATCCCCCCACGCCGTCGGCCGCGACGACGAGCGGAGCCGAGAAGCGCAGCGTCTCGCCGTCTCTCTCGGCCGTGACCCCGGTGATCTCTCCGGTGGAGTTTCGGATGGGTTCGGTGGCCCTGGTCTGCGGCAGGAACCTGGCTCCCGCCTCCTTCGCTCTCTCAAGGAGCTTCGCGTCGGTTTCGATGCGCCGGGAGGTGTAGCCGTGGACCCCGTTGAGGGTGGGGGGGACGCTCTGCTTGAGAAAGGCGCTCTCGGTGTAGATGCTGAAGCCGCGGAATCTGCCGTGGTGGGGCTCATCGAGCCAGTCGCCGAGCCCCATGAGGGATATCTCCGAGGCGGCGTGGGGCATGAGACCGTCGCCGCAGGGCTTGTCGCGGGGGAAATCCTGCCGGTCGATCAGGAGCACCTCTAGCCCCTCTCTCGCCGCGTGGTAGGCGGTGGAGGACCCTGCGGGGCCCGCTCCGACGACGATGAGATCGTAACGCTCTGGCATCTCTCCTCCCGGCTCTCCGCTCAAAAGGGCGCAGCGGGCATTATACTTGCGGCGGGTTCTTGCTTTTTGGAGGTGTCGGAGGATGCCCGTCGATCGTACGAAACCAGCCAGGTACAAGCCCGGCGACAGGGCCGCTCTTAAGGCGACCGGACAGCCGGTCGAGATACTCGATGTCCGAAGAGCCGAGTTCATCCCGGACTTCGTCTACAAGGTGAGGGTGCTCGCCGAGAAGCCCGCCCGACCATACAACCTCTCGGTACCCGAGCACGACCTCAAAGATGCCTAGAAGTCCTCAGGAGAACCCCTCCCCGGCGGTGACGCTGATGTAGGCGACGTCCACGAGCGGCACACCGGTTCTGAGCGCCCGGTCGACCGCCCGCATCAAGGCCTCTGCTGCGACCGACGAGTCGGGGAAGTGGTTGTCGAGCAGGCGGGCGGCGCGGGCGATCTCGTAGAAGGAGAACCGGCGCCGCTGGCTCGTGAGCTGGCGCACCGCCGAAAGGACCTCGGTGCTGAGCGAGACGAGCTGCTCGAGCCTCCAGCGTACCTCGTCGCCGGTGAGGTTCATGCTCTGGTAGACGCGGGCGATCTCCGCGATCTGCACCAGAGCCTCCTCGCGCTTCGAGAGGCGCTCGATGGTGCTCTCCTCCAGGTAGCGCCGGGCCGTGATCCTGGCTAACTCAAGCCTGCCCTCTGTACTGTCGTACCTGGGGAGGTGGGGCCACTCCTCCTGCGGCGCGCTCCGCGGGATCTCGGCCGGAATCTCCTGATCTCTGACGAAGATGCGCGGTACGTGTCCTCCGGCGTAGTAGGAGATCTGACGTGCCATCCTGTGCAGGGCTGGACTCTCCTGCGAGGCCCGGATCTCCACCCACCGGCGCTCACTGCTCGCGTAGAGACGCTCGAGCGCTCTCCAGGTCGCGTCTCCCCCGAGATCCAGCTCCCCGGGCCCTGCTGTCCTCACGGCGAGGTACAGGCCTCCGATCTCTGCTTCGTAAGCCTTTTTGACGGTTTCGAGGAACCGCTCGAACTCCCGGTCGACGTTGCCGGAGAGATATCTGCGCCGCTCGGCCGGAAGCACGTACATGAGCCGGCTCTTTATCCGCCGCTCGCGCCCCTCGGCGGCCTTCAGGCGATCCACCGCCTCGTAGAGCTCCCTCCTCCTGCGGTAGACGAGGTCGGAGAGCTGCCGGACCTCGGGATCGTCCGCGCTCCTGCCCTCCCAGAGCTCGTCCCTGGCGGCGCAGGCCGCGTCGTGGGCGTTGCGCGCCCGCATCACGGCGCGCTCCTGTCTCTCCTTCTCCCGCTGAGCCTCTCCCAGCTCCCGCTCCAACGCCTCTATCGTGGACGGCATGGGGAACCCACTTCCTGTCTCTCCGCCTCTCGAGCCAGATTTTACAGCAGTGATGCCGCCGGAACGATTCCGGGTACCACAATTCTGTTGCGTATGATACAAATAGTTTGAGTGTGGTTGACCTGCGTCGGAGTGAGGAGAAAAAGTGAGCTTTCAGACCGGTTCTGGTGGGGCTGGAGGTGCCCCGACGGGTAGGGAGTTCGAGCCTTCGGTCCCGTTCTCGAGCTTCGTGGAGACGGCGAGGGAGGTCCTGCTGAGGCCGGTGGGATTTTTCCGGGGCCTCGCTAGGGAGGGGGACTATCTCAGCCCGCTCTTGTTCGCGCTGATCTGTTACGGGGTATCCACCTTTCTCGGTGGGGTCGTCGGGCTCATCCTGGGTCGAGAGGGGATCGGGGGTTTGATCTTGGGAGTGGTCTCCGGCATCGTGGGGGGTGCGGTGGGGCTTTTTATCGGGGCCGGGATCTACCACCTGCTCGTGGTCCTGATGGCTGGTCCGCAGCGCGCCGGATATGAGGGGACGTTTCGCGTGGCGGCGTACGCCTCGGTTACCACGCTGGTGAGCTGGGTTCCCCTGATCGGCTGGATCTTGAGCCTCTATGGCATCTACCTCTCGATCGTCGGTATACGGGAGGTGCACTCCACGACCACGGGGCGGGCCGCCGCGATCGTGCTCATCCCGGCGGTCGTGTTTTTCATCCTCGCCATGATATTGATCCTGCTTGCCGGGATCGCGCTGTTCCTGGGGTCGGGGAGATAGCCGAGAAATTCCTCCCTCAAGGAGAGATATACTGAAGACCAGAGCAGTCTTAGGTCTACAGAGTGAGGGAGATTTCACGTGGCACAAACCGTTACCCTCATCCCCGGAGACGGCACCGGCCCCGAGCTGACCGATTCGGTAAAAGAGGTGATCGGGGCGCTCGGGGTGGATATCGAGTGGGAGATCGTCGAGGCCGGGGAGAGCGTGATGGAGAAGGAGGGCACGCCGCTCCCGGACTACGTTCTCGAATCCATCCGGCGCAACAAGGTCGCTCTGAAGGGGCCACTCACGACGCCCGTCGGGACGGGGTTCCGCTCGGTCAACGTGGCGCTGCGCAAGGAGCTTGATCTGTACGCCAACATCCGGCCCGCCCTGAGCCTGCCGGGGCTCGACCTCCCGTACAAGGACATAGACATCGTCCTCTACCGGGAGAACACCGAAGATCTCTATGCGGGCGTCGAGCACTGGGTCGGCAAGCACGCGGCGGAGTCCATCAAGATCATCACCGAGGAAGGCACCGAGCGCTTCTGCCGCCTGGCCTTCGAGCGTTCCAGGGAGCAGGGCCGCAGGCACGTAACGGTCGTTCACAAGGCCAACATCATGAAGTACACCGATGGGCTCTTCCGGGATGTCTTCTTCCGGGTCGCAAAAGAGTACGAGGACGACTTCGAAGAGATAGACGACCGCATCGTTGACAACATGGCGATGCAGCTCGTCACGAAGCCTCATCTCTACGACGTGCTCGTCTGCCCCAACCTCTACGGCGACATCCTCTCCGATCTCTGCGCCGGCCTCACCGGTGGTCTCGGGGTCGCGCCCGGAGCCAACATCGGGGACGAGATAGCCGTCTTCGAGCCGGTGCACGGCTCCACCCCCAAGTACGCCGGTCAGAACAGGGCCAACCCGCTCGCGACCCTGCTCTCGGCCAAGAACATGCTCATCCACCTCGGTTACGAGGAGGACGCGGAGCGGATGCAGCGAGCCATAGAGGCGGCTCTCAAGAGCCCCGAGACGCGCACCAAAGACCTCGGCGGGACTGCGGGGACCAGGGAGTTCACGAAAACGATCGTGGCCAACCTCTGAGCGCCGGAGCGGTGGGGTCCTGAAGAAGGTGAAGGTCGAGGACCATGGGCCTGCACGCACCGGCCTGAGACCGTCCCGCAGGGCCTTGCGTATAGCGTACTTCACGGAGACTTTCCTCCCTGCAACGGACGGTGTGGTGACCCGTCTGCGCCACACCCTCGACGAGCTCTCCCGTCTCGGAGATGAGGTGGTCGTCTTCGCTCCCTCCGGGGGGCCCGAGCGCTATGCCGGGGCCAGGATCCTGGGGGTCCGCGGGATCCCTTTCCCGATGTACCCCCAGGTCAAGCTCTGTCCGCCCCATCCCGGGCTCGGGCGGGCTTTGAGCGAGTTCGGGCCGGATGTGGTTCACGTGGTGAACCCGGTGATACTCGGACCCGGGGGCGTCTACTACGCCCGCAGGATGGGGGTGCCGCTCGTCGCCTCCTACCATACCAATATAGCCACCTACGCCTCGCTGTACAAGCTGGGTTTTCTGGCGAACTTCGCCCGCCGGGCGATAAGAGGGTTGCACAACCAGGCCAACCTCAACCTCTGTACATCTGAGGCGACGGCGCGTTACCTCCGGAACGAGGGCGTCCGGCGCGTCCGGCTCTGGCCGCAGGGGGTGGACTCGCGCCTCTTCTCTCCCGAGAAGCGCTCGGTGGCATGGAGAAAACGCCTCTCCGACGGACACCCCGACGAACGTCTGCTCTTGTTCGTCGGCAGGCTCGCTCGGGAGAAGGGGATATCTTCCCTCAAGCACGTTCTGCGGGAGCTGTCGGGGGTAAGGCTGGCCGTGGTAGGTGATGGACCGGACCGCGGGAGGCTCGAGCGTGAGTTCTCCGGCCTGCCGGCCACCTTCACCGGTTTTCTGCACGGTGAAGATCTCGCGCGGGCCTACGCTTCCGCGGATCTTTTCCTCTTCCCTTCTACCACCGAGACCCTCGGGATGGCGATGCTCGAGGCCATGGCCTCCGGGCTCCCGGTCGTGGCGGCCCGCAGCGGGGCTTCGGAGGAGGTGGTGGAGGAGGGAAAGAGCGGGCGGCTGTATTCGCCCAAGGATCCGTCCGGTCTGGTCGATGCCGTGAGCGAAATACTCGGGGACGAAGAGCGGATGCGTCGGCTGCGGACGGGAGCCAGAGGTGCGGCTCTGGGGCGCAGCTGGGAGGAGGCGACGCGTACCCTGAGGGGGTACTACAAGGCGCTCGGCGGCCGGTTGTAAGGTGGGCGGAGGCGTGCTAAATTACACGGGCGACCGAGATGTTAGGCGGACGTAGCTCAGCTGGTAGAGCATCACCTTGCCATGGTGAGGGTCGCGGGTTCGAATCCCGTCGTCCGCTCTGGCCGCGGAGCCGGAACATGACCGGCGCTGGCCGGCTTTGGCGGCATGGCCGAGTGGTTAGGCAAGGGTCTGCAAAACCCTGTACCCCGGTTCGATTCCGGGTGCCGCCTCCCGGCTTTATTGAGGACGGGCGATTAGCTCAGGGGGAGAGCGCTTCCTTGACGCGGAAGAGGTCAGTGGTTCGAATCCACTATCGCCCACTTCGCTCTTGTGTCACCCGAACTAGTTAGCCGGCGCTGAATTCCCACGCTGTCCGATTTCTGAGAGAGAGGCGCAGGATCTATGTCTTCAGTCAGGTTGCCCGATGGAACAGAGTTGCACGTCGAGCCCGGGGAGCGGGCCAGTGACGTCGCGCGGAGGATAGGTCCCCGCCTGGCGCGTGAGGCGGTCGCGGCGCGCCTGGATGGGCGACTCGTCGACCTCGATGCGCCGCTGGATGGGGCGCGGGAGTTCGAGGTCATAACCAGGGATTCGCCTGAGGGGCTCTACGTGATGCGGCATTCGGCGGCGCACGTGATGGCGCAGGCGATACTCGAGCTCTATCCCGGCAGCAGGCTCACCATCGGGCCGCCGGTCGAGGACGGTTTCTACTACGACATCGAGGTGGCGGGGCGTATAACCGAGGAGGATCTGCCGCGCATCGAAGAGAAGATGCGCGAGATCGTGGAGAGGGATCTCCCGATAAGGCGCGAGGAGGTCTCAAAAGAGGAGGCCGAGCGGCTCTACGCGGACAACCCGTACAAACTGGAGCTGATCCAGGATCTGGAGGACGGGGAGATCTCCATCTACCGGCAGGGTGATTTCTACGATCTGTGCCGGGGGCCGCACGTGCCGAGCACGGGCAGGATCGGGGCTTTCAAGCTGCAGAGCATCGCTGGAGCCTACTGGCGGGGGGATGAAAATAACCCCATGCTCACCCGCATCTACGGCACCGCATGGCCGAGTGAGAAGCAACTCAAGGCGTATTTGAAGAGGCTCGAGGAGGCGAGGGCCCGGGATCACCGCCGACTTGGGCGCGAGCTGGATCTTTTTACCTTTTCTTCCGAGGTCGGGGCCGGGATACCGCTCTTTTTACCCAAAGGAGAGACGCTCCGGCACCTGATGGAGAGCTTCGTGCGAGAGGTGCAGAGCCGCCACGGTTACGAGCACGTCTGGACGGGCAACGTGGTCAACGAAAAGCTCTACGCCCGCTCTGGGCACCTCGACCACTACCGGGATGCGATGTTCCCCCCGATGAAGGACGGGGAGAACGTCTACCGGCTCAAACCGATGAACTGTCCGAGCCACATGGTCCTCTTCAACTCCCGCTCTCACTCCTACCGGGATCTCCCGGTACGCTACGCGGAGTTCGCCACCCTCTACCGCTACGAGAAGAGCGGAGAGCTCTCCGGCCTGACGCGGGTGCGCGCGCTCACCCAGGATGACGCCCACGTCTTCTGCACCGAGGAGCAGGTGCAGGAAGAGTTCGCCCGGGCGCTCGCGATCATCCGGGAGGTGCTCGATACCTACGGTTTTACCGACTACCGGGTGCGGCTCTCGCTGCGCGATCCCGACAGCAGCAAGTACATCGCCGACGAAGAGAAGTGGCAGCGGGCCGAAGACGCCCTGCGGAGCGCGCTCGACGCCGCCGGGATAGCCTACGAACCCGTCGAGGGCGAGGCTGCTTTCTACGGGCCTAAGGCAGACTTCATGGCGAAAGACGTACTCGGGCGTGAGTGGCAGCTCTCCACGATCCAGGTCGACTTCATCCAGCCCGGCCGGCTCGGGTGCGAGTACGTCGGTGAGGATGGAGAGAAACACACCCCGGTCCTGCTGCATCGGGCGGTGACGGGAACCACCGAGCGCTTCATGGCCGTGCTAATCGAGCACTACGCGGGTGCGTTTCCGGTCTGGCTCGCTCCGGTGCAGGCCGTCGTGATCCCGGTCGCGGACCGTCACCTGGAGTACGCCAGGGAGGTGGGCGGGAAGCTCTCTGCCGGAGGGGTACGGGTAGAGGTAGACGACTCTCCGAACACCATGCAGAAGAAGATCCGGGAGAACTCGCGCAGAAAAGTCCCCTACCTGCTCATAGTAGGAGACAGAGAGGCCGAGGCGGGGAGCGTCAACGTACGTCGGCGAGGGGAGAAGAAGCAGGAGGAGATGGACCTCGCTTCCTTCGTCGCTCTCGTCGATGGTCAGGTCGGAGAGGTCTTCGGCTCCCGTAGACGTCCGAGTTGAGGGCGCAGTATAATCAAAGATGAAAGGGTCCGCTTGATCACCTCGCAGAGACGATAAAGGGCGAACTATTGATTATCTCCGGACCCGCGTAGGCTAGCTCAGAGAGGAGTGGTGTACAGTAGCACCTGAAGGAGAACCGAGAGTAAACGACCAGATCCGGGCTCGCTCGGTGCGGTTGATCTCGGAAAAAGGCGAACAGCTCGGCATAAAGCATATCCGCGAGGCTCAGGAGTACGCGGATAGGCTGGACCTCGATCTGGTGGAGGTCGCGCCGAACGCCAACCCGCCGGTGGTTCGTCTGATGGACTACGGCAAGTACAAGTACCAGAAGGAGCAGGCCCGCAAGGCCGCGCGCAAGAAGCAGACCAACATAAACGTGCGCGAGATAAAGCTGCGGCCCAAGATCGGGGACCACGACTTCAACACCAAACGCTCCCACGTCGAGCGGTTTCTGCGCGGCGGAGACAAGGTCAAGGTGACGATCATGTTCCGCGGGCGCGAGGTGCAGCATCCGCAGCTCGGGGAGCGTCTCCTCAGAAGGCTTGCCGAAGACCTGAAGGATCTCGGGCAGATAGAAAGCCAGCCCAACCTGGATGGCAGGAACATGATCATGGTCCTCGCCCCCAGGAAGGACGCCCAGGGGGGCAAGGATCAGCAGAAGAAGAGCGCGGCCCGCGGCTGACCTCTGGCGGGTGGTGTAGAATAGTCAGCCGGAGCAGAGAAAGGGAGGCGAAACGGCCTGCTCCCGTGCCGCGAGCCTCCATCTTCAATCCGTCTTTGCGTCCGTAGGAAAGAAAAACGTGGAGGAAGAGATGCCGAAGATGAAGACGCACAAGGGCGCCGCCGGGCGCTTCGAGGTGGGCAAGCGAGGGAGGATCCGGCGCCGCCGCAGCGGTCACAACCACATCCTGGAGAAGAAGAGTCCGAAACGCAAGCGCAGGCTCAACACCGAGACCACGGTCCATCCGAACGACGTGGCTCAGGTGCGGCGTCTTCTGGGGGTGAGGTAGTTGGCCCGGGCGGCGCGCAGCGTACACGCCCGCAAGAAGCGGCGCAAGATCCTCAAGCAGGCCAGGGGCTATCGCGGGACCAAGCACAGCTCCTACAAGCGGGCGAAGGAGCAGGTCTGGAAGAGCGGCGTCTACGCCTACGTCGGGCGCAAGCAGAAGAAGCGTGACTTCAGGGCGCTCTGGATCCAGCGGATAAACGCCGCCGCCCGTCAGCACGGGCTATCCTATTCGCGGTTCATCCAGGGCGTGAAGCTGGCCGGAATCGACCTCGATCGCAAGATCCTGGCGGACCTCGCCGTGAACGAGCCGGAGGCTTTCGCCGCCGTGGTCTCGCGGGCCAAGGAGGCGCTTGAGGCCGACGGGGAAGCGCGGCAGCCGGCTGCCGCAGACTAGGGGGTACAGCCGGCACTGGGAAGGGGCCTGTTTTCCAGGTTCTCGGCCCCCAGGCTGATAGCGGCCGGGTTCGCCACGCTCATGCTCGCCGGTACCCTGGCGCTGAAATTTCCGGCGTCTACCCGGGAGGGAGGTATCTCCTGGGTGGACGCCTTTTTCGTCTCCGTCAGCGCTTCCAGCGTGACAGGGCTCACGACGGTGAGCTTCCCGAAGACCTTCACCGCCTTCGGTGAGGTGGTGGTCATGGTGCTCATGCAGCTCGGTGGTATAGGGATCATGACGTTCGCGACGCTGGGTGTCCTTCTGTCGGGGGGAAGGGTCGGATTTCGGGAGATACTGGCGGTGCGCGAAGAGCTCGGGACCTTCGACTCGCCGCGCAACACCCTGCGGCTGGTGCGGCAGATAGCGGGGATGACGCTACTCGTAGAGCTCGTGGGAAGTTTGCTTCTGGCCGCGGGTTTCGTCCTGCACGGCATGGGACCAGGAGAGGGCGCCTTCCAGGGTGTCTTTCATGCGATCATGGCGTACTGCAACTCGGGTTTTGCCGCTCTTCCGCACGGGGACCTTCTCCCTTACGCGGGTGATCCCCTGGTGATCCTGCCACTCTCCTTTCTGATAGTGCTCGGCGGGCTTGGTTTCCCCGTGCTCGCGGACCTCTACCGCTACCCGAAGGTCCGCCATCTCAGCCTGCACTCCAGGCTGACGCTCGTCGCCACCGGGCTCCTCATCATGATCGGGGCCCTGAGCGTCGCCATCCTGGAATGGGACAACCCGGCGACCCTCGGGGGCCTGGGGCCGGCAACAAAGATCCTCGCGGCGCTCTTCCAGGGGATCACGCCGCGCACGGCCGGGTTTAATACGGTCGACTACCAGGGGCTGCATCAGCCGACGGTCCTGGTACAGATCGTGCTGATGTTCATCGGGGGAGGGCCGATCTCGACGGCGGGGGGGATAAAGGTGACGACGGCGGCGCTGATGGTGCTCTCGGTGGCCGCGGTGATCCGGGGAGAGGAACACGTCTCGGTCTTCGGGCGTCGTCTGCCACGCCAGCTGATGGCCCGGGCGCTGGCTCTGGTTTCCCTCTCGGCCCTGCTCGTGCTCTCGGCCACCTTCGCCCTGATGCTCTCGGATGGACTCCCCCTTATCCGGGCGCTTTTCGAGGTGGTCTCGGCGTTCGGGACCGTGGGGCTGACACTGGGCGTCACACCCCACCTGAGCTTCTTCGGTAAACTTCTCATAGCGGTGGTGATGTTCCTCGGAAGGGTCGGTCCCGTGACCTTCGTGGTCGCGCTCTCGGCCCGCTACAGGCCGCGCCGGTACGCCTACCCGGAGGAGGAAATAGCCATAGGATGAGCAAGCAATTCGCTGTCATCGGGCTCGGGAGGGTGGGGGCCTCCCTGGCCAGGACCCTGCGCGAGATGGGGCACGAGGTTCTCGCCATGGACCGCAACGAGGATCTCGTGCAGGAGCTCTCGGCCGAGATGCCCGGCGTGGAGCTGGTTAGCGCGGATGCTTCAGAGAGCGGGATACTCGCCGGGTTTGGCCTGGAGGACTTCGATGGAGCGGCGGTGGTCATAGGGGAGGATATACAGGCGAGCGTGCTCATAACCCTGATCCTGAAGGAGCTCGGTGTCCCTCTGGTGCTTGCGCGTGCGGGGAGCCCGCTACACGCCCGGGTTCTGGAGAAGGTCGGCGCGGACCACGTGGTAGAACCGGAGCGAGAGTTCGGGGAGCTCCTGGCGCACAGGATGTCTTCGCCAGCGATACAGGAATATCTGGAGATAGGCGGAGGGCAGGCGGTAGCCCGGGTGGCCGTCCCCGGGGAGTGGGTTGGACACAGCCTCTCCGAGCTCGGGCTGCCGGGCAGGAGAGGATTGCTCGTACTCGCCATCCAGCAGCCCGACGGGAGCTGGAGACTGCCTGATCCCGGGGAGAAGTTGCGATCCTCGGATACCTTGATGCTGGGTGGTCCAAGACGCGAGCTCGACCGCCTCGAGATCCCGGCTTCGCGAGAAGGTTGAGCTCGAAGGGTTCGCTCAGGCGCTACGCGAGGCTGCGACTCAAGAAGTACCGCGAGAGGGAGAGGCTGTTCCTCGCGGAGGGAGAGACCCTGTTGCGCGAGGCGACGGTGCCCTACGTGGCCTTCTTCGAGAGGCCAGAGGAACTGCGCGCCATCTCCACGCTCTCTACCCCCGCGGGCCCCGCTGCCGTCTTCCCCTTCCTGGATGTCGACGCTGGCGAGCTATTGGAAGTTGGCGGTCCCATCGTCGTGCTCTGCGGCGTGCAGGATCCTGGGAACGTCGGCACCGTGGTGCGCTCGGCGCAGGCCTTCGGCGGATCCGTGGCGCTCTCCAGGGGGTGTGCGGACCTTTATAATCCCAAGACGGTCCGGGCCACGATGGGCTCCTTGTTCCACGTGCCGGTGGCGCGAGACGTCGATCCGGTGGAGTTCCTGCGTCTCGCCTCGGAGTGCGGTTACCGGAGCGCCGCCGCGGTGGTGGAGGGTGGCGTCCCGCCGCGCCGGATGCCCGGTGGGAAGGTGCTGCTGGTGGTGGGAAACGAGGGGGCCGGGCTCCCTGTAGAAGTGGTGCGGGCCTGCGAGCTGCGGTTGACCATACCGTCCCGGGCACCCTCGCTCAACGCGGCGGTGGCCGCTTCGATCCTGCTCTACGAGGCTGCGGCGCGTGTGCTACCATAGCGCCCTGCATGGAGGCCTTAGAGCGCATAAGAAAGCTGAAATCTCAGGCGCTGGAAGATGTCGCACGCGCTCGCTCCACGGCCGAGGCTGAGGAAGCGCGCATCAGGCATCTGGGCAGGAGCTCCGGACTCGCGGGGATGCGCAGGTCCATCGGGACGCTGCCCCCGGACGAGCGCCGCGAGATTGGTCGGGAGGTCAACCTCGCGGTGCGGGAGGTCGAGAGCGCGCTCAGAGAACGGTTGGCGGAGCTCGCCGGGGCTGAGCTGGAAGAGAGGCTGCGTGAGGAGGCCGTGGACGTAACCCTCCCCGGCGTTCCCTATCCCAAAGGACACCTTCACCCCACGCAAAGGATCATAGACGAGGTCGTTGATTTCTTCGTGGGGCTGGGCTACCGGGTCGCGGAAGGGCCGGAGGTCGAGACCGACTACTACAACTTTACCGCGCTCAACATCCCACCCGGCCACCCGGCTCGCAGCATGCAGGATACCTTCTTCCTCGACGAAGGGCTGGTCCTCCGGACCCACACCTCGCCGGTGCAGGTCCGGACGATGCTCTCGCAGGAGCCGCCGGTCTACGTGGTCGTTCCCGGCAGGGTCTACCGGCGCGATTCCGACCCCACCCACACCCCGATGTTCCACCAGATAGAGGGGCTCGCCGTCGACCGGGGTCTCTCGCTCGCCCATCTCAAAGGCACGCTCGCGGCGATGGCCCGGCACGTCTTCGGTGAGGGCGTCGGTATACGCCTCAGGCCCAGCTACTTTCAGTTCACCGAGCCGAGCGTCGAGCTGGACGTGAGCTGCTTCGTCTGCGGCGGGGCCGATCCGGATTGTCGGGTGTGTAAGGGGGCCGGCTGGCTGGAGATGCTCGGGGCCGGGATGGTGGACCCGGCGGTCCTGGAGGAGGTCGGCTACGACTCCGAGGAGTATACCGGGTTCGCCTTCGGGATGGGGCCGGATCGGATGGCGATGGTCAAGTACGGCATCCCGGACCTGAGGCTTTTCTTCGAGGGTGATCTGCGCTTCCTACGTCAATTCTGAAGGAGTCCCGATTTGCGCGTTCCGCTTGGCTGGCTGCGAGAATACGTAGACTTCGAGCTCTCCGCGGAGGAGCTCGCCGAGCTCTTCTCCCTGCACAGTCAGGAGGTCGAGGGTATAGACCATCTGGGCGTCCTCGACG
This sequence comes from Rubrobacter calidifluminis, assembly GCF_028617075.1. Classification (NCBI taxonomy): domain Bacteria; kingdom Bacillati; phylum Actinomycetota; class Rubrobacteria; order Rubrobacterales; family Rubrobacteraceae; genus Rubrobacter; species Rubrobacter calidifluminis. The sequence goes on from NZ_JAQKGV010000010.1 coordinate 65,350, forward strand.
GCGAGGTGGTGGTGGGCGAGGTGGTGGAGTTCGGCCCCCATCCCAACGCCGATCGGCTCTTCGTGGCGAAGGTAGACCTGGGGGGCGAGGAGGTGCAGATAGTGGCCGGCGCCTCCAATCCCTATCCCGGAGCTCGGGTGCCGGTGGTTCTGCCGGGCAGCACCCTCGCCGGCGTCGGGAAGATAAGGAAGGCCAGGTTGCGCGGGCTGGAGTCCTACGGGATGATGATGAGCGAGCGCGAGCTCGGCGTCTCTGGCGACCACGAGGGGATACTGCTCCTCGACGGTGACTTCGAGGTCGGACGCCCGCTCTCGGATTACTTCCCGGTCGGGGAGACCGTGCTCGATATAGACGTGATGCCGAACCGACCGGATCTGTGGGGCATGATCGGGGTGGCCAGGGAGCTCTCCGCGATCCTCCGCACGGGTTTCCGGGTGTCGGAGGTGGACTTTGATACGCGCGGGGACAAGACCGCCGAATTCACCCTGCGGGTGGAAGAGCCGGATCTCTGTCCCCGCTACGACCTGAGGCGTGTGAGCTCGCTCACGCAGGGACGGGCGCCGGTCTGGATGCGCCGCAGGATACATGCTGCCGGCATGCGCCCGATCAACGGCATCGTCGACGTGACCAACTACGTGATGCTCGAGACCGGGCAGCCTATCCACGCCTTCGACTCGTCCAAGGTGCGACGCGGGATCGTGGTGCGCCGCGCCGGCGCCGGGGAGAGGCTCACCCTGCTCGACGGCTCGACCCGCACTCTGGACGCTGACACGCTCGTCATCGCCGACGAGGAGCGTCCGCTGGTCGTCGCGGGGGTGATGGGCGCGGAGGACGCCGAGGTCGGAGAGGAGACCTCGGATGTGCTCGTGGAGGTCGCGACCTTCGACGGACGCAGCATCCTCGAGACCTCCTCCAGGCTGGGGTTGCGCACCGACGCCTCCGGGCGATTCGAGCGCGGGCTCGACCCGAACATGGTCGACTACGCGATGGGTCGGGTGTGCCAGCTGCTTTCGGGTCTTTACGGCGGACAGGTGGCCCCGGATGTGCTGAGGCACTATCCCGAGCCGGTCGAACCGTGGCGGGTTCCGCTCCGACTCGAGAGGTCCGCACTCCTGCTCGGTGTGGAGGTGGATGACAGGGAGGCTGGCGAGGTTCTGGAAGGGCTCGGATGCGAGGTCTCGAGAGAGCAGGAGAGAGCTTTCTCGGTCATGGTCCCCACGTTCCGGCGCGATCTCAGGCGCGAGGTCGATCTCATCGAGGAGATCGGCAGGATCGTCGGGCTGGAGAGGGTTCCAGAGGAGGTGCCCTCCACGAACCTCCCCGGAGGTCTGAGCGTACCACAGCGCAGGCTCCGTACACTCCGGCGTCTGCTCGCGGACCTCGGTCTCGCCGAGACGATAACCTATCCGTTTGGGCCGGATCTATGGGAGGAGGTGCTGGGGCTGCCTGGTGATCCCGTGCGCATCCAAAACCCCCTTAGCTCCGAGGAGAACAACCTGCGGCGCTCCCTGTTGCCGGGGCTCTTGGGGGCGGCTGCCCGCAACCGTGCTTTCGGGGAACGTGGCGGGGCTCTCTTCGAGATAGGGAAGACCTTCGAGCTGCTGGAGGTCGGAGAGCGCGAGGCCGCGCTCCGCTTCCGGTTCTCCGGGGAGTCGTCAGGGGGGCTGGAGGAGGTCTCCCTCGTTGGGGTCGGGGAGCGTTCCCGGCTGGGGGTACTGATGTTCGGCTCTTTCCAGCCTCAGGGCTGGAACGCTCCCGAGCGCCGGGCAGGGTACTTCGAGGTTCGGGGTATCGCCGAGAGGGTGGTGCCCGGTGCTCTCTTCGAACCCCCGGAGGGTGATGCGCTCCCGGCGTTTTTGCATCCGGGACGGTCGGCGTGGATATCGAGTAATGGGAGCCGGGTCGGTTGGATCGGGGAGCTTCACCCGGAAACCGCCGAGAATTTCGACCTGCAGGGGATGCCGGTCGCGTTCTTCGAGGTGGAGCTCTCGTCCTGCGATCCAGACCCCGAGCCGCGCTTCGAGCCTTTCGTGAACGTGCCCGCGGTGGGGCGCGACCTCGCGGTGGTGGTTGACCGTGGGGTGAGAGTCGGTGATATGATGCGTGAGATAAGGAGCCTCGAGGTTCCGATCCTGGCCGGGTTCTGGCTCTTCGACGTCTACGAGGGTGAGCAGGTGCCTGAAGGAAAGAAGAGCGTCGCCTTCGGTTTCAGCTTCCAGGGAGACAGGACCCTCACGGACGAGGAGGTCGATGCGGAGCTCGATCGCATCGCCTCCCGGCTGCACGAGCGCTTCGGCGCAGAGGTAAGGGGACGGTAGAGTCCGTTCGCGCCCCTCTGGGCTAGGGGGTCTCCCTGCCCCGCTCCTCTTCTGGATTCCCTCTCTCCTTCCTCTGCTCCCACTCCACCTTCGAGAGGGACATCAGGATGGCGTCATGGAGTCTTTCGCCGCGCCTTACCGCCCGGTTCATCCGCCCGTCCTCGTGGAATCCCAGCTTCCGATAGGCCGAGATGGCCCGCTCGTTGAACTCAAAGACCGAGAGGCCGACCCGCTCCAGCCGCAGCGTGCCGAAGGCGTGATCCAGGAGCAGGCCGATCGCCTCCGGTCCGTAGCCCTTCCCCCTGCTCTCCGGCGGTCCGAGCATGACCGAAAGATCCGCCGAACCCTTCGTCCGGTTGATGTTCACCAGGCTTATTATCCCGATCGGTTCGTCCTCTCCTCTCACGTGGATAGCGAAGGATTCCTCGGTGGGGGATGCCTCCCGGTCCCGGAAGAGTCTCTCCGACTCGCGCCGGGTCAGCGGGGCCGGGGCCCAGCTGGTGAGGTTCCATATCTCTTCGTCTGCGTACCACTCACCGTAGAGAGGGTAGTGTCTGCGCGAGTGGTGCCTGAGCTCCACCCTTTCCCCGGTCAGCTTCCGCGGCCTTCGTATGAGCCTCATGCAAGAAATATATCCGTTTCGGAATCTCCCCGCTATGTTAAGATTCGTTCAACATGAAGGTCATGCGGGATCGTATCGTGCCCCTGGGATTTGGCAAATACGTTCGCTCGGACAGGATCGTGGCGCTCGTGCCCATCGAGGAGGATCGTGGGAGCGGTCGTCGGACGCTGGTGTACGTCGAGGGGGTGGACGAGCCGATCGTGGCCGGGCGCACCGAGTCGACCATCCTGCGGGATATGGTTGGTGAGGAGAGCGGATACGCGGAGCTCCTGCGCGAGCTGCAGGCTCAGATAGGACAGGTGCGGCCACTCCTCAAGGCTTCGATACGCTCCGAGGCGGGGTTGGATCTCGACGAACTCTCCCGCCGGATCTCCGAACTCACCGGCGAGCGATGAGCCTCGGCGAGCCGCTCCCGGCCGACTTTTTCGACCGCGACCCCCGGGAGGTGGCGGTGGACATCATCGGGTTCGTGCTGGCGCACCGTTCTCCGGAAGGGGTCACCTCTGGGATTATCGTTGAAACCGAGGCTTACCGCCCGGATGACCCCGCCTGCCACGCGTACCGCGGGCCCACGATGCGCAACCGGACGATCTTTGGGCCACCCGGGCTGGCCTACGTTTACCTCTCATACGGGATGCACAGCATGCTCAACGTGGTCTGCGAGCCAGAAGGCGTGGGGAGCGCGGTGCTCGTCAGGGCCCTGCGCCCGCTGGAGGGGAAGGATCTCATGGCCCGCCGCCGGGGGCGTTCGTCGCATCTGTGCGACGGACCGGGCCGGCTTGCCCAGGCTCTCGGTATAGGGCTCCACCACGATGGTTGCGACCTCACCCGGGGGCCCATTGTCCTGCGCCCCGGTGCTCCCCCGGAGGGGGAGATCGTATCGACCACCAGGGTTGGCATCAGCCGCGGAACCGGGCTGCCTTGGCGATATCTCCTGCTCGGGGACCCGGACGTCTCGGTGCACCCGAAGGTGGTTTTCGAGCGGGGTCTGGTACGCTCAGACTACCTCGCCGGTAGCGGGTTGCCGTAGAAATCGGTTGCGTCCGACCCAGAGGGGGGCTTCACGCCGTCGAACCTCTCCACCGGCTCACCCTGCAGCGCCCGCTGCATATAGTCGTGCCAGATGATGGTGGGTGTCGGGGCGTCGCCTATCTGCTGTGCCTCCGGCCCGATGATTCCTTCGAGAGTCTTCCCACCCTTCGCATAGCCCATCCATACCGCGGTGGTGAGCTGCGGTGTGGAGCCGATGAACCACGAATCGAAGAAATTCTCCGAGGTTCCGGTCTTCCCTGCTACCTGACGCCCCGGGAGGGCGGCCTCCCGCGCAATACCCTGGGTCACGTCGCCAATCATGATGCTCAGGGTTTTCCGGGCGACGTCCTTCGGGATCACACGCTCGCCTCCTGGGCTGGCCGGGGCATCGTAGAGGATCTTCTCCCTGCCTTTGCCCTCCTCCCGCATCACCCGGACGATCGCCCTGGGTTTCAGCCTGCGGCCCTCGTTGGCTATCGTGGCGTAGCCCTGTGCCATTTCGAGCGGTGAGGTCTCCTTCGTCCCGAGAACCACCGACGGGCCTGGATTTCTGCCGTAGTCTGCCTCTACACCGGCCTCTCTCGCTACTTCGACGACCTTTTCTGGTCCGTCTTTCAGGCCCCGGCCTTTCGCGTTGGTGACGAGGTCGGTGAAGACCGTGTTGTCCGACTGCCAGAGGGCGTTCTCCAGCGTGATCGGCCCGCGCTCTATACCACCGTAGTTGTCGACCTTCCAGACCTCGGTCCTGCCTCCGGGCTTTCTGAGGTGGTAGGTTTTCTTCTCCGAAACGTACTCTCTCTTCGGGCTTATGACCTGCTCGATCGCCGCTATCAGCGCGAACGGCTTGAAGGAACTGCCCGGCTGCCGGCGACCCTGGGTCGCCAGGTTGAAGTCGGACTTCCCGCCATGACCGCCGATCATCGCCTTTATGTCGCCGGTTCTCGGGTCAAGAGAGACTAGTGCTGCGTCCGGATAACCGGGGTGGGAGAGGTGGCCGGAAGGCCCGTAGAGCACATCCCAGGCCGACGTCTGGTCTTCGAGGTCCAGCGTCGTGTAAACGCTCAGGTTTCCTTCCAGCACGGCGCGGGTTCCGTACCGCCTCGTCAGCTCCTGCTCGACCATCGCCGCGAAGTCTCTGGTGAGCATCGGGGCTTCGAGTCCGCTCCCGTGTGGAGGGCTGGAGGGCCATCTCTCCGGCATGGGTTCGTGGAGCGCTCTTTCGTAGTCCTGCTCCGTGATGTAACCGGCCCCGAGCATCTTCTTCAGGACGAGATCCCGCTGTTTTCGGGCGGCTTCTTTGTCGGACCCGAGCGTGGATGGTGACCACAGGAGCCCCACCAGCGTGGCTGCCTCTGCGGTAGTGAGGTCTTTCACCGGTTTTCCGAAGTAGGTCTCCGAGGCGGCCCCCACGCCGTAGGCGTTGTTCCCGAAGTAGACGGTGTTGAGATACTTCGCCAGGATCTCGTCCTTCGAGTAGTGGCGCTCTATCTCGATCGAGATCAGAGCCTCCCTCAGCTTGCGGGTGAGCGTGGGAGCCGGGCTGAGATAGGCGTTCTTGACGTACTGCTGGGTGATGGTCGAGGCTCCCTGCACCGTTCTCCCGGCCTTCAGATCCGCGTAGAGAGCCCGGATTATCCCCCACAGATCTACCCCTCCGTGTTCCCTGAAGCGCCTGTCTTCTTTTACGACCACGGCGTTTAGCAGGCCCGGTGGCATGTCCCGGAGGGGTGTCTTGAGGTGGTTGCGCGCCGGATAGATGATGCCTATCACCCGGCGGGTGTCGTCCCCTTTGCCGAGGGAGGCCGAATATATGTAGGTGGGGCCGGTGGAGACTCCGGATGGATCTCCGAGGCGGTCGACCGCACGCATCAGGCCGATGTAGCCACCGGCGGAAAAGCCGGCTGCTGCTGCGAGCAGGGTAAGAAGAAAGAGCAGGAGGCGTCTTGATCTCACCGTTGCTCCGTCCATCGGTCCCTTCGAAGCCCCGGCGTGTCCGCTCGTCGCACCTTTTGGACGGGGCCCGCTCATGGGGCTGGTATATTACAACAGTCTGTTTTCGCATTGGTTGCCCATCGGAGAGCTTGAGGGGTCTTCGCTTTATGGCTGATAACACGGATTTTGAGGGTATCTTCCGCAACGCGGTGGACGTGGTGAGCCGCGAGGAACTCGAGCAGCGCATGCGCGAAAGGCGGTTGCGCGTCAAGCTCGGCATAGATCCCACCGCACCCGACATACACCTCGGGTTCACCGTGGTCCTGCGTAAGCTACGCGCGTTCCAGGACCTCGGTCACACCGCGGTCCTGGTGATAGGCGACTACACGGCGCGCGTGGGCGATCCTTCGGGACGCTCCAAGACCCGCCCCGTCCTCTCGGTCGAGCAGATAGAGCGCAACACCGAAACCTACCTGGATCAGGCATACCTGATCCTCGACCCCGAGCGCACCGAAGTCCGGCGCAACTCGGAGTGGCTGGGCGGGCTCACCATGGCGGATATCATCCACCTGACCCGGGCCGTGACCGTGGCCCGCATCCTGGAGCGTGACGACTTCGCCAGGCGCTACGCCTCCGGCAGCCCGATCTCGCTGACCGAGCTGCTCTACCCGCTCATGCAGGCCTACGACTCCGTCGCCATCGATGCCGACGTCGAACTCGGCGGCACCGACCAGCTCTACAACCTGCTCATGGGACGCCAGATAATGGAGTACTACGGCAAGCGTCCTCAGTGCATCCTCACCGTGCCCCTCCTCGTCGGCACCGACGGCAAGGTCAAGATGAGCAAGTCCGTCGGCAACTACATAGGGGTCACCGATCCACCGGAAGAGATGTTCGGCAAGGTGATGAGCATCCCCGACCAGATCATGGCGGATTACTACCGGCTCTTGCTCGATCGCGAGCCGCCCGAGGCGGAACCCGTCGAGCAGAAGCGCGAGCTCGCCCGCTCCATCGTCCAGCAGTTTCACGGTGAGGAACAGGCCCGATCCGCCGAACACCACTTCGACACCATCGTCAGGCGCGGAGTTCCGGAGGACGTCCCTGAGGTGTTCCTCCCCGACGAGCCGCAGGTCTGGATAGTAGACCTCATAACCCGTGCCGGCTTCGCCCGGACGAACGGCGAGGCCCGCCGCTTCATCCGGGGAGGTGCGGTCAGGCTCGATGGGGAGCAGGTCACCAAGGAGGACCTCAATATTCCTCTTGACAGGCTACAGGGGGCCGTGTTGCAGGTCGGCAAGCGTCGCTACGCCCGGCTCGCCGCTCCTTCTGAAGGGGCCGGAGAAAAATTTTCCGCAGGTCGTTGACAACCCGCCGGGGCCTGCTATACTCCTCCACGCACATGAGAGGGAGATTGACAACCGAAGAGGGACTCACCGGGTAGGATCCCCGAGAAGAGGGATCTCCGGAGCCCGCCGACAGGCGGGCGTTTGAGTCGCTCGAAGGTCTTCCCTCCGCCAGTCCCGCCGAGAGGCGAGGGACCTGGAGGTCTTGAAAACTGAATAGCAGCGAAACAGAGTGACGGAACCCGTCATCTGAGATGAGCCAAGGCTGACTCCCTGCGATCCGGGAGTCTAATGTGGATCGCCAAGGCGGGTAGCGCCCGCAGGTCTAGTTCGGAGAGTTTGATCTTGGCTCAGGACGAACGCTGGCGGCGTGCTTTAGGCATGCAAGTCGAACGCGAAAGCCCCTTCGGGGGTGAGTAGAGTGGCGAACGGGTGAGTAACACGTGGGTAACCTACCCCTCGCAGGGGGATAACCGGGGGAAACCCCGGCTAATACCCCGTACGCTTGGCGGGGCGCATGCCCCGGCAAGGAAAGGTAGCTTCGGCCATCCGGCGAGGGATGGGCCCGCGCCCCATTAGCTAGTTGGTGAGGTAACGGCTCACCAAGGCGACGATGGGTAGCTGGCGTGAGAGCGTGGCCAGCCACACTGGGACTGAGACACGGCCCAGACTCCTACGGGAGGCAGCAGCCAGGAATCTTGCGCAATGGGCGAAAGCCTGACGCAGCAACGCCGCGTGGGCGAAGAAGGCCTTCGGGTCGTAAAGCCCTGTTGTCGGGGACGAAGGGCGAAGGGTTAATAGCCCCTAGCCTGACGGTACCCGACGAGGAAGCCCCGGCTAACTACGTGCCAGCAGCCGCGGTAATACGTAGGGGGCGAGCGTTGTCCGGAATCATTGGGCGTAAAGAGCGTGTAGGCGGCCCGGTAAGTCTGCTGTGAAAACCCGGGGCTCAACCCCGGGCGTGCAGTGGAAACTGCCGGGCTAGAGGGCGGCAGAGGCGAGTGGAATTCCCGGTGTAGCGGTGAAATGCGCAGATATCGGGAGGAACACCAGTAGCGAAGGCGGCTCGCTGGGCCGTTCCTGACGCTGAGACGCGAAAGCTAGGGGAGCGAACAGGATTAGATACCCTGGTAGTCCTAGCCGTAAACGATGGGCACTGGGTGTGGGGGGAGTCGAATCCCTCCGTGCCGTAGCTAACGCGTTAAGTGCCCCGCCTGGGGAGTACGGCCGCAAGGCTAAAACTCAAAAGAATTGACGGGGGCCCGCACAAGCAGCGGAGCATGTTCTTTAATTCGATGCAACGCGAAGAACCTTACCTGGGCTTGACATGCTGGTGGTAGGCGCCGGAAACGGTGTCCGACCCTTCGGGGAGCCAGCACAGGTGCTGCATGGCTGTCGTCAGCTCGTGTCGTGAGATGTTGGGTTAAGTCCCGCAACGAGCGCAACCCCCGCCCTGTGTTGCCAGCATTGAGTTGGGGACTCACAGGGGACTGCCGGTGACAAACCGGAGGAAGGTGGGGATGACGTCAAGTCATCATGGCCCTTATGCCCAGGGCTAGAAACGTGCTACAATGGCCGGTACAATGGGCTGCGATGCCGCGAGGCGGAGCGAATCCCATCAAAGCCGGTCTAAGTTCGGATTGGAGTCTGCAACTCGACTCCATGAAGGCGGAGTTGCTAGTAATCGCGGATCAGCATGCCGCGGTGAATACGTTCCCGGGCCTTGTACACACCGCCCGTCACACCACGGGAGTCGGCAATACCCGAAGCGGGTGCGGCCAACCCCTTTTGGGGAGGCGGCTCGCGAAGGTAGGGCCGGCGACTGGGGTGAAGTCGTAACAAGGTAGCCGTACCTGAAGGTGCGGCTGGATCACCTCCTTTCTAGGGAGAGGTTAGGGCAGCAATGCCCGACCGGTCGGCCGTCTGGAGGTCAGGCTGGAGCTTTGCTCGCCGCTCCGGTGGTCGCCCTAGGATACTTCGACCGGTCTTGGCTTTCGGGTTTCGTCCTCTTGGGGAGCTGCTATTCAGTTTTCAGGACCTTTCGGGTCCTGGGGCTTGAACCTTGCGCCCGCGAGAGCGGAGGTGCCTGGTCTTTGAAAACTGCATAGTGTCAAGCCGATACTACGCCATTAAGATAGTAAGGGCGCATGGTGGATGCCTTGGCACCGGAAGCCGATGAAGGACGTGGCAAGCTGCGATAAGCCACGGGGAGCCGCAAGCAGGCTTTGATCCGTGGATCTCCGAATGGGGGAACCCGGCGGGGGTAACGCCCCGTCACCCACACCTGAACACATAGGGTGTGTGGAGGTAACCCGGGGAACTGATACATCTTAGTACCCGGAGGAAAAGAAAGAAACTCTCGATTCCCTGAGTAGTGGCGAGCGAAAGGGGAAGAGCCCAAACCGGATACGTGGAAGGCTGCGGCCGTTGCGTATCCGGGGTTGTAGGACCGGACTTGGTCGCTCCGCAGGGCGGCCGGGGAGTTACAAATCGCATGGGTAGCCGAACCGGGCTGGAACGTCCGGCCGTAGAGGGTTAGAGCCCCGTAGGCGAAACCCTGGCGACTCCCTTGTCCGGCTCCTGAGTAGGTCCGGACACGTGAAACCCGGACTGAATCCGCGGGGACCACCCCGCAAGGCTAAATACTAACGGTGACCGATAGTGGACCAGTACCGTGAGGGAAAGGTGAAAAGTACCCCGCAAGGGGAGTGAAACAGTACCTGAAACCATGCGCCTACAAGCGGTCGGAGCACCCCTTTTGGGGTGTGACGGCGTACTTTTTGCATAACGGGCCAGCGAGTTGCTCGTGCCTGGCGAGGTTAAGCGTAAGCGAGCCGAAGCGAAAGCGAGTCTGAACAGGGCGTTCAGTCAGGTACGGCAGACCCGAAACCGGGCGAGCTATCCATGGCCAGGCTGAAGCGGGGGTAAGACCTCGTGGAGGGCCGAACCCACCAGGGTTGAAAACCTGGGGGATGAGCTGTGGATAGGAGTGAAAGGCTAATCAAGCTCGGCGATATCTGGTTCTCCCCGAAATATATTTCGGTATAGCCCGGCGTGTTTCGTCGCGGGTGTAGAGCACTGTTTGGGCGCGGGGCCCTACAAGGTTACCAACCTCAGACAAACTCCGAAGACCGTTGACGTGAGAGCGCCGGAGTCAGGGGCCGGGGGATAAACTCCGGTTCCGAGAGGGGAACAACCCAGACCGCCGGCTAAGGTCCCAAAATGACGGCTAAGTGGTGAAAAGGATGTGGCGCTGCCCAGACAGCCAGGAGGTTGGCTTAGAAGCAGCCATCCTTTAAAGAGTGCGTAATAGCTCACTGGTCAAGTGGTGCTGCGCCGAAAATTCAGCGGGCCTGAGAAGCCGTCTACCGAAGCCGCGGACTTCCGCTTTTGCGGGAGTGGTAGGGGAGCATCCCGTCGCGGGTGAAGCGGCGCCGCAAGGCAGCCGTGGACGCATCGGGAGAGAGAATGCTGGCATGAGTAACGAGAGACGGGCGAGAAACCCGTCCGCCGAAAGCCCAAGGGTTCCTGGGTAAAGCTAATCTTCCCAGGGTCAGTCGGGACCTAAGCCGAGGGCGAAAGCCGTAGGCGATGGACAGCAGGTTGATATTCCTGCACCACGTACGTGGCGTTTGAGCGATGGAGGGACGGAGAAGGGTAGGCCATCCACGGCGCTGGTCGACCGTGGGCCTGACCGTAGGGCGGGGACCAGGAAAATCCGGGCCCCGTTACATGCCTGAGGGTTGGGCCGAATCCCGCTTTAGGGCAAGTGGCTGAACCCATGCTTCCTGGAAAAGCTTCTAAGCGAGTCACGTGCGTGCCCGTACCCCAAACCGACACAGGTGGGCGAGTGGAGAACACTAAGGCGATCGAGCGAACTCTGGTCAAGGAACTCGGCAAACTGCCCCCGTAACTTCGGGAGAAGGGGGGCTCCTGCCGGTGAAGGCCCTCGCGGCCGGAGCTGGCGGGAGCCGCAGAGAATAGGCCCAGGCGACTGTTTACCAAAAACACAGGTCTCTGCTAAGTCGCAAGACGATGTATAGGGGCTGACGCCTGCCCAATGCCAGAACGTTAAGGAAGGGGGTTAGCCTTCGGGCGAAGCTCCCGACCGAAGCGCTGGTCAATGGCGGCGGTAACTATAACCGTCCTAAGGTAGCGAAATTCCTTGTCGGGTAAGTTCCGACCTGCACGAAAGGCGTAACGATCTGGGCGCTGTCTCGACCAGAGGCTCGGTGAAATTGTAGTATCGGTGAAGATGCCGATTACCCGCGGAAAGACGGAAAGACCCCGTGAACCTTTACTGTAACCTGGCATTGGACATCGGCACGCCTTGTGCAGGATAGGAGGGAGGCTGAGAAGCCGGGGCGCCAGCCTCGGTGGAGCCGTCCTTGAGATACCTCCCTGGGCGTGTTGGTGTTCTAACCCGGCGCCGTGATCCGGGTCGGGAACAGTGTCAGGCGGGCAGTTTGACTGGGGCGGTCGCCTCCTAAAGGGTAACGGAGGCGCCCAAAGGTTCCCTCAGCACGGTCGGAAATCGTGCGCAGAGTGCAAAGGCATAAGGGAGCTTGACTGCGAGAGGGACACCTCGAGCAGGGACGAAAGTCGGGCTTAGTGATCCGGCGGTTACGCGTGGAAGTGCCGTCGCTCAACGGATAAAAGGTACTCCGGGGATAACAGGCTTATAGCTGCCAAGAGTTCACATCGACGCAGCTGTTTGGCACCTCGATGTCGGCTCGTCGCATCCTGGGGCTGGAGCGGGTCCCAAGGGTTGGGCTGTTCGCCCATTAAAGCGGTACGCGAGCTGGGTTCAGAACGTCGTGAGACAGTTCGGTCCCTATCTTCCGCGGGCGTTGGAGGCTTGAGGGGAGCGACTCCCAGTACGAGAGGACCGGAGTGGACGCACCTCTGGTGTACCGGTTGTCCTGCCAAGGGCATCGCCGGGTAGCTATGTGCGGAAGGGATAACCGCTGAAGGCATCTAAGCGGGAAGCCCACCCCAAGATGAGGCCTCCCACCCCTTCGAGGGGGTAAGGCTCCTGGTAGACTACCAGGTTGATAGGCCACAGGTGTAAGCGCCGCGAGGCGTTCAGCCGAGTGGTACTAATAGGCCGAGGGCTTAATGGTTTTCGGCTTGGCGCTATGCAGTTTTCAGAGACCGGGCCCGTTTCTCGTATGGGCGCGTTTAAAACAGAATAGCTGCTTTCGAAAGGGTGACGATAGCGGCGGGGATACACCTCTTCCCATTCCGAACAGAGAAGTTAAGCCCGCCAGCGCCGATGGTACTGCGGGGGGGACCCCGTGGGAGAGTAGGTCGTCGCCCATTTTTTATGCGCTTTTTCGGTGCTGGTTCCGAGCCCGCCGGTCTCTGGCGGGTCCTGTCTCTACGATCTGCGGTTTGTAGTATAAGGAAGGTGTGATACGGGTGAGACAGGGGGTTGCGTGAAGAACGAAGAGATCGACGAGGGGTTCGTGACGCGTCAGCGAGAGAGGCTCGAGCGGCTGCGGGAAGAGCTCGTGCAGAGACGGCGCGGCATGGAGGAGGACGAGCGGGAGCGGAGCGAGGAGCAGCAGGACGTCCAGCCGGACTCTGGGGATCAGAGCCGATACATGTTCGATCGGGAGATGGACGCCACGATCGGGGAGCGTGCCGCCCGGCGCCTGGAGGACGTCGAACGGGCGCTGGAGAAGATCGAGGAGGGGACCTACGGGATCTGTGACGATACTGGACAGCCGATCCCGCGGGGGAGGCTGGAGGCGATGCCGGAGGCCATACGGACGGTCGAGGCACAGGAGAGGTTCGAGCGCGAGCGGCGCCCCGGACGTTAATGGGAGGAGCGCTGGTGGTGTACCGAGAGAGGGTCGGCGGATTTGCGGATCATACTGTACACGGGTAAGGGAGGCGTCGGGAAGACGAGCGTTGCGGCCGCGACCGCGCTGAAGGCGGCCTCGGGAGGGAAGAAGGTGCTCGTCATGAGCACCGACCCTGCGCACTCGCTCTCGGATTCCTTCGACGAGGAGGTTGGCGCGGAGCCGAGAGAGATCGTGCGGGGCGTGTGGGCCCAGGAGATGGACCACACGACCATGGTCGATAGGCACTGGGGTGAGATACAGGGCTATCTGAAGGCCCTTTTCGAGTGGCAGGGGACCGATTCGCTGACGGCAGAGGATCTCGCGATGTTGCCGGGGGCGGATGAGATCTTTGGGCTCCTGCTGGTGAGGGAGCACTGCAAGGGGGGGATTTACGACGCCTTGATCCTGGACGCCGCGCCGACCGGGGAGACGTTGAGGCTACTCAGCCTGCCGGACCAGCTCAGCTGGTACGTGGAAAAGATCTTCCCGATACAGCGTCGAGCGGCGAGGCTGGCGAGGCCTTTCGTGCGACGGGCGAAGTCGCTGCCGCCCATGCCCGATGAAGAGTTTTTCGCCGCGGCCCAGAGGTTCTACGATATGCTCTCCGAGGTTAAGGACATGCTGGCCGACAGGGAGAGCGCCTCGGTGCGGCTGGTGGTCAACCCCGAGAAGATGGTCGTTGCGGAGGCAAGGCGATCCTACACCTACCTGAACCTCTACGACTACGGGGTGGATGCGGTGGTGGTGAACAGAGTGTTGCCCGAGGATGTCTCCGATCCTTACTTCGACCGCTGGCGTGAGGCTCAGAAAAGGCATCTTGCTGCGATAGAGGAGTCGTTCTCTCCGCTCCCTATATTCAGGTCCAAGCTCTTTGGCAGGGAGATGTTCGGCGTGGAGGCTCTATTGGAGCTCGGGGACGAGATATTCGGGGAGCGTGACCCCCTCGAAGTTTTCTCCAGGGGCAGGGTCCACCGGATAACCAGGGGACAGGAGGGATACGAGGTTTCTGTACCGCTGCCGCTGGCCAGGAGGGAGGATCTCGAGCTATCCAAGCGAGGGACGGAGCTGGTGGTGAAGGTGAGAGGATACAGGCGGAACATACTACTGCCAGACTTCATGGGTAGGTTTGAGGCCGGGGGTGCCAGCTTCGAGGACGGCATGCTAAAAGTGAGGTTGCATGACGAGACCCGGTAAGAAGGAGCAGGTCGGGCGCTACCCCTTCCTCGGCCTCATCGCCTACGTTCTGGTTCCCGGAGAGCGTAGAAGCCGCGCTGCGGATCATATGCAGAGGGCAGCTATCGAGGTGGCAAGGGGCCTGCGCGCGCTCGCCGTTCCCCAGGTTCGCGAGGAGGAGAGACCCCGCTCTGGGGGCGGTTCAGGCCAGAAGATAGAGATACGGTAAGCGGGCTTTCCCGCACGGTTGGGTTCGCGCCCTGTGGGCGTGATTGGCTAAAAGTATGCCCGGTAGTAAGATTATCTTGGCGGAGTTCGATCGTGTGAGGATCGTATAAGACAGGAGAGAAGCATGGCGGAGAACGAGCAGGTCACCGGCACCTTCAGGGTGAAGAGCGGGATGGCCCAGATGCTCAAAGGTGGGGTCATCATGGACGTCGTGAACGCCGAGCAGGCCAAGATCGCCGAGGAGGCCGGGGCCGTGGCGGTCATGGCGCTGGAGAGGGTTCCGGCGGACATCCGGGCGCAGGGCGGGGTCGCCAGGATGAGCGACCCGGAGAAGATAATCGAGATCCAGGAAGCCGTCACCATCCCGGTGATGGCGAAGGTGCGCATCGGACACTTCGTCGAGGCGCAGGTTCTCGAGGCACTCGAGGTGGACTACATCGACGAGTCGGAGGTCTTGACCCCGGCGGACGAGACCAACCACATAAACAAGTGGGACTTCACGGTTCCCTTCGTGTGTGGGGCGACGAACCTCGGGGAGGCTCTCCGGCGCATCGGGGAGGGGGCGGCGATGATCCGCTCCAAGGGCGAGGCCGGAACCGGGAACGTCGTGGAGGCCGTCAGGCACATGCGGGCGATCGTGGGCGGGATAAGGAAGCTCACCACGCTCGGTCCTGAGGAGCTGATGGCCGAGGCGAAGTCTCTCGGGGCGCCGTACGAGCTGGTCAAGTGGGTGGCACAGAACGGGAAGCTCCCGGTGGTGCTCTTCACCGCCGGTGGGATCGCCACGCCGGCGGATGCCGCCTTGATGATGCAGCTCGGGGCGGATGGCGTCTTCGTGGGGAGCGGGATCTTCAAGAGCTCCGACCCCGCGAAACGGGCGGCGGCGATCGTGAAGGCGACGACCAACTACGACGATCCGAAGGCCATCGCGGAGGTGAGCCGGGGGCTCGGCGAGGCGATGGTCGGCAGGGAGATGAGCGAGCTTCTCGAAGGGGAGCGTCTGGCGACGCGTGGCTGGTAAGGAAGCGGAGAGAGACGGCAGGCGGATAGGGGTGCTCGCGCTGCAGGGGGATGTACGTGAGCACCTCCAGATGCTGCGCGAGATAGGCGTCGAGGCCGTGGAGGTCAGAAAGCCGGAAGACCTCCGGGGGCTCGCGGGCGTGATCGTGCCGGGTGGGGAGTCCACGACCATTGGCAAGATGATGGCCGAGGGTGGGCTCCTCGACGCCATAAGGAGCTTCTTCTACGGCGGCGGCGGCGTCTGGGGAACCTGCGCGGGGATGGTCCTCGCGGCTTCGGCCACCACCGGTCCTTCGCAGCCGCTGCTCGGGTTGATGAACGCGCTGGTCGAGCGCAACGGCTTCGGGCGGCAGGTCAGGTCTTTCGAGCGGGATCTCGAGGTGAAGGGGTTCGATCGTCCGTTCAGGGGGGTCTTCATCCGGGCCCCGTTCTTCGAAGATGTAGGGCCCGGGGTGGAGGTGCTCTCCGAGGTGGATGGCAAGGTGGTCGCCGCCCGCGCAGAGAACGTGCTGGTGACCGCGTTCCACCCGGAGCTCACCGACGACACCCGCTTCCACGAGTACTTCTTGAAGGAGGTCTGCAAGAGATGAGCGGTCATTCCAAATGGTCTACGATCAAGCGCAAGAAGGGTGCCCAGGATGCCAAGCGCGGGGCGCTCTTCGGGAAGCTCTCGCGAGCCATAACCGTGGCGGCCCGGGAGGGAGGAGGGGATCCGGGTGCGAACCCGGCGCTCGCCCTGGCGGTGCAGAAGGCGAAGGACGCCAACATGCCCAACGACAACATACAACGGGCCATAGACAAGGGGACGGGCGCCGGCTCCGAGGCGGAAGCCTACGAGAGGATCACCTACGAGGGCTACGCGCCGGGCGGTGTGGCGGTGCTGGTGGAGGTGCTCACCGACAACCGCAACCGGGCGGCCTCGGACGTACGATACATCTTCTCCAAGCACGGCGGGAAGCTCGGGACCACCGGGTCGGTGTCGTACCTGTTCGAGCGCAAGGGCGTGATCCTGGTCCCCAGAGAATCTGTGGACGAGGACCGGCTGATGGAGGCGGCGCTCGAAGTTGGGGCCGAGGACGTCGAGGTGCAGGAGAACGACTACAGGATACTCACCACCCCGGAAGATTTCGCCCGGGTGCGGGACGGTCTGCGCGAGGCCGGGATAGAGATAGAGGACGCGCAGCTCACGATGGAGCCGCAGAACACGGTGCCGCTCGATCCCTCGACCGCCCGCCAGACCCTGCGCCTGATCGACGCACTCGAGGAGAACGACGACGTGCAGGAGGTCCACGCCAACTTCGACATCTCCGACGAGGTGATGGCCGAAGTGGCGGGCTGAGACCCGACCACCCGTTGGGCCACGACATCCAAAGGGGGCGAGTCATACTCGGCGTGGACCCCGGCACCGCGACGACGGGCTGGGGGGTGATACGCCAGAACGGCAACCGCATCCGCTACGTGCAGCACGGAGCGATCACCACCCCATCCGAATGGGAGATGCCCCGGCGCCTGAACCGGCTCTTCGAAGGGGTATCTGAACTCATAAAGGGCTACCGCCCCGATGCGGTGGCGGTGGAGGAGCTCTTCTTCAACACCAACGTGACGACCGCCATCACCGTCGGTCAGGCACGGGGCGTGGTATTGCTGGCGTGCCACCGTGCCGGGGTAGGGCTCTACGAATACACCCCGCTGCAGGTCAAACAGACGATCACCTCCTACGGCCGGGCGGACAAGCGGCAGGTGCAGGAAATGGTCAGGACCCTGCTGAACCTGCGCGAGATCCCGCGCCCGGACGACGCGGCGGATGGGCTCGCCATAGCCCTCTGCCACGCGTTCACCTCGAGGATGTCTGGTAGGATCGAGGCTGCCCGCTAACCGCGGCGGGTAGCGGCGATCGCGCTACGGGCGGCGAATACCCAGGTCAGCGTGGCGAAGATCACCACCGCGCCGAATCCCTGTACGAGAGGTATCGTCTGCCAGCCGTCGAGCAGCACAGAGCGCATCCCCTCGAAGACGTAGGTCGTCGGGTTTATGGTGGCGGCGAACTTGATCCAGCCGGCTCCGAGCAGGTCTTTGGGGACGAAGGTGGTCGAGAGGAAGATGAGCGGGAAGAACACGAACGTCGCCGCCTGCGCGGCCTGACCGTTGCCGCTCCGGAGTGCCACCCCGACCGAGTAGCCGGCGAAAGCCAGACCCCAGAAGAGCGCGAGTATCAGGACCACCGCGTAGCCACCCGGGCCCGTGGCGGAATGCAGGCCCAAAAGCTTGCCGACTATGATGAGGAGCACTACCTGCAGAGCGAGCTGCAGGGCGCCGGCGAGCATCGGACCGAGGACTATGGCCGCCCGGCTCGCCGGTGTCAGCAGCAGCTTGTCGAAGTAACCGTTCTCGAGGTCGCGCACGATGGACTGGCCCGAGCTCCCGGCCCCACCGACGGCAGCCGAGACGATCGCGACCGGCAGGATGAACCCCAGGTAGTTGTCGGTGCCAAATCCGGGGATGTCGACGAGCTTGCTGAGCGAACCGTTGTACACGAAAAGAAAGAACAGGGCTATCGCGGTGCCCGGGATCCAGGCCGAAGGTACCCGCCAGGTAGTCGCCACGGCTCTCCAGGTCAGAACCCTGAAAGAGGTAACCCACGAGGCTCTGCCAGCCGGCTTGACCGATACTGCCATCTTTGCTACCTCCTTCTCTCCTCGTGCTGATCCGCGAGTTCTTCCTGCTCCTGCCCGGAGGTGAGACGCTCGCCGGTGACCTGAAGGAACACGTCGTCGAGGGAGGGCTCCGAGAGGTTTATCCTCGCCGGAGGTGCTCCCGCGCCGTCGAGGGCCCGCACTATCTCCGGGATGGCGGTAGCGGCCTCGGGCAGGTAGAGGGTGAGACGCCCGTCCTCTCCGCGTACCTCCCCGAATCGGGAGATCGTGCTGGAAGCCCTCTGGGTGGTCGCTTCATCCTCGAACTCCAGCGTGACGGCCTGCCCTCCGATCTGCTCCTTGAGCTCGTTCGGGGTCCCCTCGGCGACGATCCGGCCATGGTCTATTATCGAGAGCCTTCCTGCGAGCTGGTCGGCTTCCTCCAGGTACTGGGTGCTGAGCAGCACCGTAGCCCCACCCTCCTGGTTGAGACGCCTGATCTCTTTCCAGATGTCCCGCCGGCTCACCGGGTCGAGGCCGGTGGTGGCTCGTCGAGGACGAGTATCCCAGGGCCGTGTACGAGCGCGAGGGCCAGGTCGAGCTTGCGGCGCATGCCCCCCGAGTAACTGCCGGTGCGCCGCCCGGCCGCCTCTTCGAGCCCGACGAGCGAAAGCAACTCGTCGGCCCTCTGTCGTGCCCGGCGCTTCGGCATCCCAAAGAGGCGCGCCTGCACCTCGAGCAGCTCCCGCCCGGTGAGCAGCGGATCCACACCGATCTCCTGCAACGCCACCCCCACCTCCATCCTTACGGCACCGGGCTCCTTTACCACATCGTGCCCGGCAACCTCGACCTTCCCGGAGGTGGGCAAGAGCAGCGTGGTGAGAATCTTTATCGTGGTGGACTTCCCCGCCCCGTTGGGACCGAGAAAGCCGAAGATCTCTCCCTCCTCTACCCGAAAGCTGATTCCGTCTACCGCCGCAAAGGCGCCGTATTTGCGTACCAGATCCTCGACCACTATGCTGCTCGCCACATGTGACCTCCATCCTTTCGATGGATGTGCTGATATTTAAGTCAATAATAAAGATACTACATACAAAAGATAAATGGTGTACGGGTATAGGAAACCGGCTGTGTTGTAGGATAATCGGCGTATGATCGAAAGGTTGAGGGGCAGGCTCATCGAGCGGGACGACTCGGGTGTCGTGGTCGAGGTTGGCGGTGTCGGCTACCGGGTGCTCGTCTCGCGTTCGTCGCTGCGGGAGCTTCCGGAGCTCGGGGAAGAGTGCGTGCTGTACACCCGGATGGTGGTGAGGGAGGATGCGATCACGCTGTTCGGGTTCGCGGGGTCGGACGAGAGAGGTGCCTTCGATGCGCTCACCTCGGTGAGCAAGGTGGGCCCGAAGCTCGCGCTCGCGGTGCTTTCGGCGCTCTCTCCGGAAGAACTGGCGGAGGCCGTTGCGAGGGGGGACGTGATCCGGCTGTCCAGCGTGCCGGGTCTCGGGAAGAAGACCGCCGAGCGGCTGGTCCTGGAGCTGCGCGGCAGAGAGTTTGCGGCGTGTGGTGCTACCGTGGATGGTGGTGTAAATTCCGGGGGGCACCAGGGGCCGTTCATGGAGGCGAGGGAGGCGCTCGTCGGGCTCGGGTACACGCTGGAGGAGGCCGAGGAGGCGCTCTCAGGGGTGCCGCAGCAGGATACGGTCGAAGGTTACGTGAGAGAGGCGCTAAGGCGGATAGGGAGCAGGCGCTAGGGTGGAAGAGTTCGACGACTTCACGGTGCACGGGGAAGGAAGAGAGCGGCCGCTCGACCCCGGGGAATTCCCGGAGGACGACGAGCCGACCCTGAGGCCGCGTACCCTGGACGAGTTCATCGGGCAGGACGAACTCAAGGAGAACCTGAGGATCTTCGTCGAGGCCGCCAGGCGGCGTAACGAGCCGCTCGACCACGTGCTCCTCGCCGGGCCCCCGGGGCTCGGCAAGACCTCGCTGTGCTACATCCTGGCGCGTGAGATGGGGGTCGGCATCCGGATAACCAGCGGTCCGACGCTCGAGCGGGCCGGGGACATCGCGGCGATCATCACCAACCTGGAGGAGGGCGACTTCCTGTTCATCGACGAGATCCACCGTCTCAACCGGGCGGTGGAGGAGGTGCTCTACCCGGCGATGGAGGAGTTCGCGGTGGACATCGTGCTCGGGCAGGGACCCTCGGCGCGTACGATAAGGATGGACGTGCCGCGCTTCACGCTCGTCGGGGCGACGACGAGGACGGGGCTCATCACCTCGCCCCTGCGCGACCGTTTCGGCTTCTCCAGCCGGCTCGACTACTACTCGCCGGAGGATCTGGAGAAGATCGTGCTGCGCAACGCCAGGATACTCGGTGTCCCGATCACCGGGGAGGGGGCGCGCCAGCTCGCCCGGCGCAGCCGCGGGACCCCGCGGGTGGCGAACCGGCTGCTCAAGCGGGTGCGCGACTACGCCGAGGTCGTCGGCGACGGCAGGATCGACGAGAAGACCGCCCGTGACGCGCTGGCGATGCAGGGGGTGGACGACCTCGGGCTCGACCGCATCGACCGCGAGTACCTCAGGCTCATCATCGAGAAGTTTGACGGCGGGCCGGTCGGGCTCGGGACGCTCGCGGTGGCTCTGGGAGAAGCGCGGGACACGGTGGAGGACGTCTACGAGCCGTACCTGCTGCAGAGCGGGCTCATCCAGCGTACCAGCCGCGGACGCATCGCCACCCGCCGGGCCTACGAGCACCTGGGGATCCCGCTGCCGCATCGGAGCTAGGACGGACGGCTCGCGAGCCGTCCGTCCCAGGACCTCACCTCGTCAGCGGGGACGGGTGATCGCCCCCTCCGAGGCGGACGCGACGAGCGCTGCGTACTTGGCCAGCACGCCGGTCTTGTAGCGAGGTTCGGGCTCGCGCCACCGCGCCATCCGGGACCTTATCTCCTCCTCGGAGACGTCCATGTTGAGGGTGCGGTTCGCCACGTCTATCGTGATGGTGTCCCCCTCTCTCAGGGCGGCGATGGGGCCGCCCTGGGCTGCCTCGGGGGCTATGTGGGCGGCCATGAGGCCGTGGGTCGCGCCGGAGAAGCGGCCGTCGGTGAGCAGGGCAACCGAGTCACCGAGGCCCTCGCCGACGAGGGCCGCCGTGACGCCGAGCATCTCGCGCATCCCGGGGCCGCCCTTCGGGCCCTCGTAGCGGATTACGACCACGTCGTTCTCGCGTATCTCCCCGGCCGTCACCGCGCGCATCGCGTCCTCCTCGGAGTCGAAGACGCGCGCCGGGCCGGTGTGGAGCATCCGCTCGTGACCGGCGACCTTCAGGACGCAGCCTTCCGGGGCGAGGTTGCCGTGCAGGATGACGAAGCCGCCAGTCTTCTTCAGCGGTTTCTCGACAGGCACGATCACGTCCTGCCCCTCCGTCTCCCGGGCCTCTCCCACCTCCTCTGCCAGGGTGCGGCCGGTGGCATTGAGGCAGGAGCCGTCTATGAGTCCGGCGTCGAGGAGGCGTTTGCCGAGCAGGCGGCTCCCGCCGGCCCGGTCCATATCGACCGCGGTGTAGCGCCCCCCGGGCTTGAGGTCTGCGATGATGGGAGTGCGTTCGCTCACCCGGTCGAAGTCGTCTATGTCGAGCGGGACGCCAGCCTCACGGGCTATGGCGAGCAGGTGCAACACGGCGTTGGTCGAGCCGCCAGTGGCGGCGACCGTGGCGATCGCGTTCTCGAACGAGGCGCGGGTCAGGATGTCTTTGGGGGTGAGGTCGCGCTCGAGGAGCCGCATGAGGAGGGAGCCAGCCTCGTGGCAGATCTCGTCCTTGCGGGCATCGAGGGCTGGAGGGCTCGCCGAGCCGAGCGGAGAGAGCCCGAGGATTTCGAGGGCGAGGGCCATCGTGTTCGCGGTGTACTGGCCGCCGCAGGCGCCCGCGCCGGGGCAGGCCGAGCCCTCCAGCTCCCGCAGGTCTTCATCGGAGATCTTTCCTGCGGCGTGCGCCCCGACGGCTTCGAAGACGTCCTGGATCGTGACGTCGCGCCCCCGGAAGCGGCCCGGGGCTATCGAGCCGCCGTAGATGACGAAGGAAGGGATGTCGAGGCGCACGAGCGCCATCGCGGCGGCCGGTATGGTCTTGTCGCAGCCGACCAGGACGACGAGGGCGTCGAACATGTGTCCGCGCCCGAGCAGTTCTATCGAGTCGGCTATCACCTCGCGGGAGACGAGCGAGGTTTTCATGCCCTCGGTGCCCATAGTTATGCCATCGGATATGGCGATGGTGTTGAACTCCATCGGAGTTCCGCCCGCCTGGCGGATACCTTCCTTTATGCGTTCGGCGAGGCGACGGTGGTGGAAGTTGCAGGGCATCGTCTCCGTCCAGGAGTGTGCCACGCCTATGATCGGTTTGCTGAGATCTTCGTCGGTGTAGCCTATGCCCTTCAGGAAGGAGCGGGCGGCGGCGCGCGAGGGACCATCGTAGAGGATGCGGCTTCTACGGCGGGTGTCGGTCTGCATGATCTGCTATCGCTCCCTGGGTTCGGATTGCTTACAGCGCGGAGTATAGATACGCCGTGGCTGGAGCGCCAGCTCCGGTTTTCAGCCCGGGCCCGGCCTGTTCTGGCTGCGGCCGGGGTGGAGCTCGATGAAGGTCTGGGTGACCTCCGGGACTTCGCTGCGTACGGCCTGCGTGATCCTCTCCAGCAGGTCCTCTATCGCGTCGGTATCGAGCCCGTCCACGACGTGTATCTCGGCGTTGAGCAGGACCGAATCGGGTCCCAGGTGCATGGTGAGCAGGCGCAGGACATCGCGCACCTCGGGGAAAGAGGAGATGATCCTGAGGGCCCTCTCGCGGTCTTCCTTCACCATGGCCTCGCCCAGGAGCAGCGCGTGCGAGTCTGCGCCGAGCCGCCAGGCCACCGCGGCGAGTATCAGGCCAATGCAGATGGAGGCGAGCCCGTCGAAGAGCTCGCGCCCGGTGATCTGCGTGAGGGAGATGCCCGCGGCGGCGATCACGACGCCGACCAGTGCCGCCGCGTCCTCGAAGAGCGGTACCTTCATCGTGGTGTTGCGGGTGAGCCGGAAGTGTTCGAGCGGCTGGCGTCCCTCGCTGCGGGCCTCGTGCAGGAACTCCCGGCTATTTATCGCAAGCGCACTCCCCTCGAAGACGAACGCCGCGAGCAGGACCAGGTAGTTGATCAGGAAGGACCCCCGGTCGCCCTCTCCGCCGAGCACGGCTTTCAGACCCGTGTAGAACGAGAAGAGTGCTCCGACGAAGAAGATCAGCACCGCCACCAGGAAAGACCAGAAGAATCGGTCTTGTTCGTGGCCGAAGGGGTGCTCTTCGTCGGGGCGGCTGCTGGAGGTGCGCAGCCCGATGAGGAGCAGCACCTCGTTGGCGCTGTCCGCTATGGAATGGACACCCTCGGAGAGGAGGGCGGCGCTGCCCGAGATGCTCCCGGCGAAGAGCTTGGACGCCGCGATCAGGACGTTGGCAGCCAGTGCCGCGTAGACGGCTTTTCTGGTTCCGGGCTCTGATCCGGAGGTTCTGTCTGCTCTTTCTGTCACCCTGCTCCTTCCTGCTCGTTTCTT
Organism: Rubrobacter calidifluminis; assembly: GCF_028617075.1. NCBI lineage: Bacteria > Bacillati > Actinomycetota > Rubrobacteria > Rubrobacterales > Rubrobacteraceae > Rubrobacter > Rubrobacter calidifluminis. The sequence goes on from NZ_JAQKGV010000010.1 coordinate 89,080, forward strand.
CATGCAGGTTACCCGATGACGACGCGGGCGGGTCGGGGCGGCGTGTAGAATTTCTCCGGTGAGGAGAGATCGTTCCGACGTCCGATTCCAGGTGGCGCTAGGCGTGACGCTGGTTTTCTGGGCCTCGGCTTTCGCGGGTATTCGCCAGGCGATGACCTCTTACGGGCCTGGGGAGGTGGCTCTCTTCAGGTTGCTCGTAGCCTCTGCGGTGCTCGCGGTATTCGCCGTCGCGAACGGTATGCGGCTTCCGGAGGCGCGGGATCTGCCGGCCATACTCGCCTGCGGTCTGCTTGGCTTCACCGTCTACCACGTGGGGCTCAACTTCGGGGAGCGCACGGTGGAGGCGGGGGCGGCGAGCCTGCTCATCGCCACCGCACCAATCTTCGTCGCGCTACTCTCCCACCTCTTCCTCAGCGAGCGCTTGAGGATGGCGGGGTGGATCGGGATGTCCCTGAGCTTCTGTGGGGCTGCAGTGATCTCCTTTGGACAGGGCGGTGGGTACGCCTTCGATCCGAACGCCCTGCCCGTGCTGCTTGCAGCCCTGGGGGAGAGCGTTTACTTCACCATCCAGCAGCGCTACCTTCGCAAGTACGGATCGCTCGCCTTCACGACGTATGCGATCTGGGCGGGGACGCTCTTCGCGCTCTTCTTTCTGCCGGGGCTGGTGGCGGAGGCACCCAGTGCTAGCCTCCAGGCCACGATCTCAGCCGTGTTCCTGGGGTTGTGCCCGACCGCGGTAGCCTACGTCACCTACGCCTACGTCTCTTCCCGCATGAGCGCCCCGGTATCTGCGAGCTTTCTGTACCTGATCCCGGCGCTCGCTTTTCTGATCGCCTGGCTCTGGCTCGGGGAGGTGCCCGATCTTGTCTCGGTGTTGGGTGGGATCGTCACGCTCTGCGGCGTCCTGGTCGTCAGTGTGTGGGGACGTGGTGCTGATGCGCCGCCGCGAAAAACGGGCTCCGGGCCTCCGCGAGACATCTGACTGCTGCATGCGGGAGTCCGCACGCGAGACCCCGCGGTGCTCCTCGTGGCGGGTTGGAGGCCAGCCGGGTGCATCGTAAAATATTCGCGTGGGACTCGAGGCGATAGGCAAGCTGCTCATCGGGGCCGCGGTGCTGCTTCTGATAATAGGCGGCCTGTTTTTGCTGCTCGGCAGGTTCGGGGTGGGCCGGTTGCCGGGGGATCTGGTCTTGCGGCGCGGCAACCTCACGGTCTACTTCCCGATAGGGCTCATGATCCTCGTCTCCCTCGTCGGTACGATCCTGTTGAACCTGATCTTCCGCCGGTAGTGCGCATCTCCGAGCTGGATTACGAGCTCCCGCAGGAGCTGATCGCTCAACGGCCCGCCGAGCCGCGCGACTCCTCGCGTTTGATGGTCGTGGACGCCGAAAACGGGGAGATCTCGCACCACGTCTTCCGGGAGCTGCCGGAATTTCTCGGGGAGGGGGATGCGCTCGTCCTGAACGAGACGAAGGTCATTCCGGCGCGGCTCTACGCCAGAAGGCCGGGGGGTGGCAGGGTCGAGCTGCTCTTCCTGCGCGGAGAGGGAGAAGGTTGGGAGGTGCTCGCGCGGCCGAGCAAGCGCCTGAGGTCCGGGCTCGTGCTCGAGGCCGGCGGCGAGAAGCTCGAGGTGGTCGAAAGCCGGGGCGAGGGACGGTGGATATTGCGGGGTGGCGACGTGTCCGCTCTGCTGGAGCGGGAGGGGCACATGCCGCTCCCGCCGTACATCGAGTCCACGCCAGAGGCCGAGCGTTCCTACCAGACCGTCTACGCCAGAAACCCCGGCTCCGCCGCCGCGCCGACGGCCGGGTTCCACTTCACCGAGAGGGTGCTGGACGACGTCGAGCGCAGGGGGGTCGAGATCGCGCGCATCACGCTGCACGTGGGGGTGGGGACCTTCACCCCGGTCAGGACCGAGCACGTGGAGGAGCATCGGATGCACTCCGAGGAGTACCACGTGCCGGAGGCTGCGGCCCGCACCATAGAGCGGGCTCGACGAGTGGTCGGCGTCGGGACGACCGTGGCGCGGACGCTGGAGAGCTGGGTGCAGACGGGGAGGAGATCCGGTGAGTCCGACCTCTACATCTATCCCGGCTACCGCTGGCAGGCGCTCGACGCTCTCGTGACCAACTTCCACCTGCCGCGCTCGACGCTGCTCGCGATGATCATGAGCTTCGCCGGGAGCAAGGAGCTCATCCGGGAAGCCTACGCTCTGGCGGTCAAGGAGCGCTACCGCTTCTACTCCTTCGGGGACGCGATGCTCATCCTCAACGGCGGGAGGAACCGGTAGGAGCCCCGGTCTCCATAGAGATCGCCGCCGTCAGCGGCGAAGCACGGGCCGGGGTGCTGAAGACGCCGCACGGCGAGGTCGAGACGCCGACCTTCATGCCGGTCGGGACCCGCGGGAGCGTGCGGGGTCTCTCGCCGGCGGAATTGAGGGCGGCCGGGGCTGGGGTCGTGCTCGGCAACACATACCACCTCTACCTGCGGCCCGGGACGGGCGTGATACGGGAGGCGGGGGGGCTGCACGCCTTCACCGGCTGGGACGGACCGATGCTCACCGACTCCGGCGGGTATCAGGTCTTCTCGCTCTCCAGGATAAGGAGGCTCTCCGAGGAGGGGGTGGAGTTCACCTCGGTCTACGACGGCTCCGTGCACTCCTTCACCCCCGAGCTGGTCACGAAGGTGCAGGAGGAGATCGGGGCGGACATAGCCATGGTCCTCGACGAGTGCCCGCCGGCCGACGCGCCGTACGACTACCACGCCGACTCCATGCGCCGTACGGCACGCTGGGCGGCACGGTGCAAGGCCGTGCACGACCGGCGGGATCAGGCACTCTTCGGGATCGTGCAGGGCGGGCTGTTCGCGGATTTGAGGGCCGAGAGCCTGCGGCGCACGGTCGAGACGGGCTTCGACGGGTACGCGATAGGCGGGCTCTCGGTCGGGGAGAGCCGGGAGGAGATGCTGGAGGTGCTCGGCGGGGTTGCGCCGGAGCTTCCGGAGGATAAGCCCCGCTACTTCATGGGCATCGGGGATCCGATCGGGGTGCTGCAGGTTATCGCGCTCGGGGTTGACATGTTCGATTGCGTGCTCCCGACCCGGCTCGCCCGGCACGGGGCCGCACTCACCTCCCGCGGGAAGATCAACCTGAAGAACGCCCGCTACCGGACGGACTTCGGGCCTCTGGAGGAGGGATGCCCCTGCGAGGCCTGTTCTGGTTACAGCCGGGCGTACCTGGCGCACCTAGTGCGGGAGGGGGAGCTTCTGGGGGCGCGGCTCCTCTCGCTGCACAACGTGACGTTTCTCGGCAGGTTGTGCAGCGAGGCCCGGCAGCACATAGTCTGCGGCGACTACGAGGGCTGGATGAGCCACCGTATAGAGCTGTACGCGTCCGGGGAGGCGCGAGGGGTGCTAGAATAACTCCCCGATCTCTATGGGCAGCCGCAGAAACAACCTCCTGATCCTGGGCCTCGTGGCCCTGATGCTCGCCGCGACCGTCTATGTCATATTCATCCGGCAGCCGGTGCAGCAGGCGACCCGGCTCGGGCTCGATCTCAAGGGAGGTGTCGCCGTACAGCTCAAGGGCTACCACACCAACGGGCAGCCCGTGACCCGCGACGAGATGCAGCAGGCCGTAGAGGTTATCCAGCGCAGGATAAACAGCCTCGGGGTCACCGAGCCCGAGGTCCAGATCCAGGGTCAGGACCAGGTCTCGGTGCAGATCCCCGGCCTCACCAACGAACGGCAGGCTATCCGGGTGATCGGGAAGACCGCCCAGCTCGGCTTTTACCCGGTCAGGGACTTCGCCGCCCGGCAATCCGTGCCCAAGGACCAGGTCAAGAAGGTCGAGAGCGCGCTGGAGAAGAAGCTCAAAGGTTCCAGTGCATATAAGAAGGGCAAGACCAAGATCCTCTTCGAGGAAGACCCCTCGCTCTCCGGCAGCGGCATCGACGTGACGGGGTATGTGGTCCCGGATCAGCCCGCCATCACCGGAAAGGCCCTCAAACCCAACGGCGCGAAAGTGGACTTCGACCAGGCCAACAAGCGGGTGGTCACGCTGCAGCTCACCTCCGATGGCGGCAAGAAGATGAGCCAGCTCACCCAGAAGATGCTCACCCGGTCCCAGATGAGCGGGAAGCCGCCGCTGCTCGCCATCGTGCTCGACAACGACGTGATCAGCGCCCCCCAGGTGCAATCCGTCCTGGCGCAGAACATCCAGATCTCGAACGACAGCCTGCCGCAGGGGCTGCCGGAGAGCGAGGCGAAACAGCTGCAGGTGGTGCTCAACGCCGGCGCGCTGCCGGTGAACATGAAGGTGCTCTCGGTGGAGCAGGTCGGTCCAACGCTCGGGGCCGACTCCCTGAGGAGCGGGCTTACCGCGGCGCTCGCCGGGTTCGCGCTGGTGCTCGTCTTTCTGGTCTTCATCTACCGGGTGCTCGGGCTCATCGCCGATCTGGCGCTCCTCATCTACGCTTTCTTGCTGTGGGGGATAGTCGTCGCGGTCCCGATCACCATGACGCTCCCCGGCATAGCCGGCATCGTGCTCTCGGTCGGAGTGGCGGCGGACGCGAACATCGTGATCTTCGAGCGGATCAAGGAGGAGGTGCGGCGCGGCAAATCCTCGCGCACCGCGATACAGCTCGGCTACGACAGAGGTTTCCGGGCCATCCTCGACGGCAACATCACCACGCTCATAACGGCGTTCATCCTGTTCGCTCTCTCGACGGCCCAGGTGAAAGGCTTCGCCTTCATGCTCGCCGTGGGCGTGGTCCTCTCGATGTTTACGGCCGTCATGGTCACCAGGGCCCTGCTCGGTCTCCTGGCCGGACGCCGGGTGCGGCTGACCCCGCCGATGATGGGGGTTTCCAAGAAGAGCGTGCAGGAGAACCGGACCGCGGTGGGGGCGAAGTAGGCAGTGTTCGAGCGAACGGTGCAGCGGATTGACTTCGTGGGCCGCTGGAAGGTCTGGTTTGCGATCTCCGGAATACTGCTTCTCGCCGGGCTCGTGTCTATAGGACTCGGCCGGCTCAACCTGGGCATAGACTTCGAGGGCGGGGCCAAGTTCACCGTCTCAGGAGTCGATCGTCATCTGAGCACTGGCGAGGTCCGGGGCCAGGTGCTCCCGAACTACGCTGCGAAGGGAGCGGTGATCCAGCCCACCGGCAGGAACGGTTACCAGATCCAGACCCCGGTATTGAGCCAGAAGCAGATACAGCGGGTGGAGCAGAACCTCAAGCATGGGTTGGGCGGCGAGGTGAGCGTCACCAGCGTGAGCCCGACCTTCGGCGGGCAGGTGCAGACGCAGGCCCTGCAGGCGGTGGGGGCGGCGTTCCTGATCATCGTGTTGTTCATAAGCTTCCGCTTTGAGTTTGCGTTCGCGCTGGCGGCGATGCTCGCGCTCGTGCACGACCTGCTCATGACCATAGGCTTCTATGCGATAGTGGGGCGGGAGGTCAGCCTGATCACGGTCGTGGCGGTCTTGACAATCCTCGGGTATTCGCTCTACGACACGATCATCATCTTCGACCGCATCCGGGAGAACACACCCGCGGTTGGCTACAACCGCCGTCGCTTCGACCAGACGATAAACACCTCCATAAGACAGGTGATAAGGCGTTCGATCTACACTTCGCTCTCGACGGTCATCCCGGTGGCGGCGCTCTTGATCTTCGGTGAGTCGACGCTGAGCGACTTCGCGTTCGCGCTCCTGGTCGGGATCATCTCCGGTACCTACAGCTCGATCTTCATCGCCTCGCCGATACTCTCTCTTTACAAGGCCTGGCGGGGCGGGAAGCTGGGGCGGGCCGCCCCTGCGTCCTCTTCCTCCTGATTGCGGTCCGTCGGTTATCATGTGGTCCTGAGGAGGCCCAGAGAGAGCGGGAGGTGCAAAGGATGTTCGATACCCTCGAGCGCCTGGTTCTGCTGCAGATAGGCGCTGCGGCCGTGACCCGGGAGCGGGTCGAGCGTGCGGTGAACGAGCTCGTCGAGCAGGGCAGGCTGCAGCGGGAGGAGGGGCGCAGGGTGGCCGAGGAGGTCATGGAACGTGCCCGGCAGCGGTCCGGCGGCGCGCGTGCCCTGGCTGAGTCTTCGCTGCAGCAGGTGCTCCGGGAGACCGGATTGCCCACGCGCGAAGATTACGAGGATCTGCTCTTCAGGGTGGAGCAACTGGAGCACCGCGTACGCATGCTGGAGGATCGCAAAGCCTCTTCCGGTGGGGTCTCGGGAGCGACGCAACCCCCCGAAACCCCGCCGGGCGCCTAGGGTGGGACAACCGCTCCGGTAGCCGCGCCCTTACATGGCGGAGCGCCCTTACATGGCGGAGCTCTCCACCCGCGGGACCAGCGGAACCGGGCAGCTCACCCGCTTCTCGCAGATCGGACGGATACTCGTCCGGCACGGGTTCGGGTTCCTCTTCGATGTCCGGCGCGAGCGACGCGAGAGCAGGGGGGTGCAGGAGCTGCTTGCCCCGAACTTCGGCGTCAGGTTGCGTCGGGCGCTCGAGGAGCTCGGCCCGACGTTCGTCAAGTTCGGACAGCTACTCTCGACCCGCTCGGACATCTTTCCGGAGAGCGTCCTCTCCGAGCTGCAGAAGCTGCAGGATGCGGCCTCCCCGGTGCCGCTGGAAGCGGTGCAGCGGGTGATCGAGGAGGAGCTCGGCGCGGGGGTGGGTGAGGTTTTCTCGGACTTCGACCCCGTTCCGCTCGGGTCGGCGAGCATAGGGCAGGTGCACCGCGCCACGCTACGCCGCGGGGAGGAGGTGGCGGTCAAGGTGCAGCGTCCGGGCGCCCGGAGACGGATCGAGGGCGACCTCGTGCTGATGCGCGAGCTCGCCGGTTTCGTCGACACCAGGCTCGGGGAGCGCCTCTTCGTGAGTGTGCGTCCCCTCGTCGCCGAGTTCGAAGGGGTCATCCGGCGGGAGCTTGACTACTCGGTGGAGGCTGAGAACGCGCGGCGCTTCGCGCACAACTTCGCCGGCACCCCGGTGAAGATCCCGTCAATCCATCAGGAGTTCTCCACGCCGCGCATCATAACCATGGAGTTCATCCGGGGGAGGCGTTTCAACGAGCTCAGGCCGCTCTCACTCGCCCCCGCCGAGAGGAGGCGGGTGGCCTCGATGGGGGCGGATGCGATCTTCAAGATGGCCTTCGAAGATGGGTTCTTCCATGGGGATCCGCATCCCGGCAACCTCTTTCTCACCCCGGAGGGGGAGCTCGCGCTGCTCGATTTCGGGATGGTCGGCTACATGAGCCGCAGCGACATCGACGCCCTCTCGCGGCTGTTCATCGCCGTCATCCGGCAGGATGCCGAGGCCGTCCTGCGGGGGCTGGATGACCTCGGGGTGCGCTACGAGGCCGAGGTACGCGACGACCTGGTGCAGGAGCTCAGGGAGTTTCTGTTCAAGTACTCCGGGCTCTCGGTCGGAGAGGTCACGCTCGGTCAGGCCCTCTCCGAGCTGATCTCGCTCGTCAGACGCTACAGGCTCCGGGTCCCGCCGGTCTTCCCGCTCCTGGTGAAGGCGCTCGTCACCGCCGAGGGGATCTCCCGCTCCATAGACCCCACGCTCAACGTCTACGAGGTGGCCCGCCCCTACGCCCGCCGCCTGCTCTCCGAGCGCACCAGCCCCGGTGCCCTCTCGCGGGCCGCCCGTGAGAGGGCTGTCGAGTACTCCCGCTACGTCGCGGACTATCCGGAGCAGGTGCACCGGTTGCTCTCCGAACTGGCGGACGGGGAGCTGGAGGTCAGGCTCAATCACCGGGGGCTCGACAGGCTCGGCTCGCAGGTCGACGTGCTCGCCAACCGGCTCGTCTTCGCACTCGTGACCGGTGCCCTGCTCATCGGCTCTGCCCTCATCGGGGGGTTCGTGCGGGGTGGACCACGGGTTCCCTACCTGGACGTGCCGGTGCTCGCCTTCTTCGGATTCTTCCTGGCGGTGGTGCTGGCGGTTCTGGAGCTCGTCGTGATCTTCCGTTCAGGCAGGCTCTGAGACCGCCTCCCGCTTTCGGTACAGCCGGGCTCCGGTTTTCGTGAGGCTCCGGGGGTGATGTTAGAATCTTGCTGCCATGGAGCTCGCCAGGACGACCGAACAGCCGGGACGCAACCAGGGAGAGGGCCTCACCATCTCCTCCCTCATAGAGAAAGTCTCCTCCTACAGCCCGGAGGGACGGGAGGAAGAGATAGCCGAGGCCTACCGGCTGGCGCACGCCGCCCACCGGGGGCAGACGCGCAAGAGCGGGGAGCCCTTCGTCGAGCACCCGCTCGCCGTGGCGGACATCCTCGCCGATCTGCGGATGGACACGACGACGATCATCGGGGGGCTCCTGCACGACGTCATAGAAGATACGGACGTGACCAAGGAGGAGCTCGAGGAGCGCTTCGGGGCCGAGGTTGCCGAGATCGTCGACGGGGTCACGAAGCTCAAGCGGCTTCCGTCCGGAAACCTGGAGGAGGCGCAGGCCGAGTCGCTGCGCAAGATGGTCGTCGCGATGAGCCGGGACGTGCGCGTGATCATCATCAAGCTCGCCGACCGGCTGCACAACATGCGTACGCTGGAGTACCTTCACCGCGACACCCAGATAAAGAAGGCCACGGAGACGCTCGAGATCTACGCACCGCTCGCCCACCGGCTCGGGATCCACTCGATCAAGTGGGAGCTGGAGGATCTCTCGTTCGCCACGCTCCACCCGCGGCGCTACGAGGAGATAAAGCGGCTGGTGGCCGCCCGCCGGGCCGACCGGGAGGCGTTCATCGCACGGGTGGCCGAGGAGCTCAAAGGGCACCTTGGCGAGGCCGGGATCGAGGCCGAGGTGCGCGGGAGGGTCAAGCACTTCTACTCGATCTACGACAAGATGGTCCGGCGCAACAAGGAGTTCAACGAGATCTACGACTTGGCCGGCCTGCGGGTCGTGGTGGACTCAGTGCGCGACTGTTACGGGGCGCTCGGGGTCGTACACTCGGTGTGGAAGCCGATCCCGGGGCGTTTCAAGGACTACATCGCGATGCCCAAGTTCAACATGTACCAGTCGCTGCACACGACGGTGATGTCCAACGAGGGCAAGCTGCTCGAGATCCAGATCCGCACCCACGACATGGACATCACCGCCGAGTACGGGATCGCGGCGCACTGGATGTACAAGGAGCGCGACGGCGGCAGCCGGGCGGACCGGCTCAACTGGCTGAAGAACATGATCGAGTGGCAGAAGGAGACGACCGACTCGACGGAGTTCATGAACTTCCTCAAGGACGAGCTGGTCGCCGATGAGGTCTTCGTGTTCACACCCAAGGGAGACGTGATAAGCCTGCCGGCCGGCGCCACCCCGATAGACTTCGCCTACCACGTCCACACCGAGGTCGGCCACCGCTGCGTCGGGGCGAAGGTCAACGGCAGGATAGTGCCGCTCGACTCGGAGCTGGTCTCGGGCGACAGGGTGGAGATCCTCACCGGGAAGACCCCGAGTCCGAGCCGGGACTGGCTCTCGGTGGTGCACAGCGGACGGGCGCGCAACAAGATAAGGCAGTACTTCAACAAGGCCGACCGGGAGGAGAACCTGACCTCGGGTCGGGAGAAGATCCAGGAGCTCTTGAAGAAGCGTCACGTGGAGCGGGTGCCGCAGGCGGTCTGGGAGGAGGTCGCCGAGAAGGTAAACTACCCCTCTCCCGAGGAGATGCTCATCGCCGTGGGGGCTGGTTCGCTCTCGGCGGAGAACGTTGCCAACAGGGTCGCCGAGCGGGTGCTGGCGACGCAGGAGGAGAACGGCAGAGAGGAGGAAGGGCGTACGAGCCCGGCGCTCGCGCCGCTGCCGCTTCCCTCCGAGGGGGAGGAGACCGGCGTGCGGGTCGTCGGTTCGAGCGGGGTCCTCACCCGGCTCGCCCGATGCTGCACGCCTCTTCCCGGGGACGAGATCGTGGGTTACGTCTCGCTCGGGCGGGGGGTGGTGGTGCACTCGGCCGGCTGTCCGAACGCACGCTCGCTCAGGGCACGCAGCCCCGAGCGCTTCGTCGAGGTGGAGTGGGCGGCGGGGCCGGGCAAGCTCTTCACGGTCGAGATCCTCGTCGAGGCGCTCGACCGGACGCATCTTCTGAGCGACATCACCCGGACGATCTCCGATGCGGGGCTGAGCATCATCTCTGCGCGGGTGGACACCATAGAGGAGCGGACGGCGCTCTCCCGATTTGCCTTCAGGGCCTCGAGCACCCAGCATGTGAAGGACGTCATACGCAAGATCCGGGCCATCCCCGACGTCTACGACGTCTGCCGGGTCTCGCGTGACGGCACCCCGATAGAACACTAGAGAAGAGGAGGCGCGTGAGCGAGATCGAGCAGATCACCGTGTCTTTCGGCGGCATGGACGTGAACTCCTACGTGATACACGCTCCGGAGGGGTCCATCATCGTCGATGCCGGGGCCGAGCCGCAGAAGATCCTCGGCGCGACGCGGGGTGCCGTGGCGGCGATCCTCATCACCCACGGCCACACCGACCACATCGGTGCCCTCGAGGAGGTGCGTGAGGCGAGCGGGGTGCCGCTCTACATGCACCCGCTCGACGCCGAACCCGCCGGCATCGAGGACTACGAGCCGCTGCAGGACGAACAGGAGCTCCATCTCGGCGGAGAGGTGATCCGGGTGCTCCACACCCCGGGACACTCACCGGGCGCGGTGACGTTCGTCGTCGGGGATGACCAGATCGTGGGGGACCTGATCCTCCCCGGGAGCGTCGGCAGGACCGACCTGCCGGGGGCTTCCTGGGAGGAGATCGAGGTCTCGGTGCGCAGGGTGATGGCGCTCTGGAGCGAGAAGACCCGGCTCTATCCTGGTCACGGACCCATCCTGGAAGCGCGGGAGGAGCTGCGGAGGAACCCCTACCTGCCACCGGTGGTGAGAAGGTGAGCTTCCGCAGGCCGAGAGGAACCTACGACGTGTACCCCGGCGGGCGCGAGCCGCACGAGCGGCCCGAGCTCTGGAGCCGCGTCTACGAGGTGGCGCGGGAGCTCTTCCGCACGCACGGCTACACCGAGGTTCGCATGCCGATCTTCGAGGACGCCGAGATCTACGCACGCAGCGCCGGGGAGGCCTCGGACATCGTGCGCAAGGAGATGTTCACCTTCGAGGACAAGGGCGGCAGGCTCATGGCCTTGAGGCCCGAGGCGACCCCCGGGATCGCGCGGGCCTACATCGAGCACGGGCTCTACAAGCTCGCCCAGCCGGTCAAGATGTGGTACATGGGCCCGATCTTCCGCCACGAGCGCCAGCAGAAGGGCCGCTACCGCCAGCACGTCCAGATCGACGCCGAGGTCCTGGGATCCGCCGACCCGCTGGTCGACGCCGAGGTGATAGCGCTCCTCTACCGGCTGCACCAGGCCGTGGGGGTGCGCGATGAGGTCGTCTACCTGAACAACCTCGGGGACTTCGAGACCCGCCGGAACTACGCGCCGGAGCTCCGGGCTTTCCTGAAGAAGCACATCTCCGAGCTCGACCCCGACTCGCGCGAGCGCATCGACGTGAACCCCCTGCGCACGCTCGACTCGAAGGACCCGAACACCCGAGAGGTACTGGCCGAAGCCCCCTCGATCCGGGACTTCCTCAGCCCGGAGGCAGACGAGCACTTCACGGCGGTCAGGGAGGCCCTGGAGGCGCTCGGCGTGCCTTACGAGGTGGACGAGAGGCTGGTCCGCGGGCTCGACTACTACACTTTAACGGTCTTCGAGGCGAAGAGCACCTCTTTGGGGGCCCAGGACACGGTCGGGGGAGGGGGGCGCTACAACAACCTGATCTCGGACCTCGGCGGCCCGGAGACGCCGGGGATAGGCTTCGGCACCGGGGTGGAGCGCATCCTGCTCGCCGCCGCCGCGGAGGAGGAGCCGGAGGCCCCTGGCGTCGACGTCTTCTTCGCCACGCTCACCCCCGCAGCCCGCATCCCGGCTCTCGAGCTCGCGAGCCACCTGCGCGGGAGGGGGGTGCGCTGCGAGCTGGACTACGCCGGGAGGAGCGCGAAGGGGCAGTTCAAGCAGGCCGACCGGCTCGGAGCTTCCTTCACGGTCGTGATCGGCGACGACGAGCTTTCTTCCGGCGAGGTGACCCTGCGCGACATGCGGAGCGGCGAGGAACGCAAGGTGCCGGTCGCGGAGGGCCCGGGGCGGCTCCTGGAGGAGATCGGAGGCTGACGACGGTCCCCGCGGAGCTCGTCCGGGCGTTGCGGCAAACCTCCGCGGTTGCCGTACTCACCGGGTCGGGCGTCTCCGCGGAGAGCGGCATCCCCACCTTCCGGGGAGGCGGGGATTCCCTCTGGGAGCGTTATGACCCCCGGGAGCTCGCCACCCCGGAGGCGTTCTCGCGCGACCCTCGCCTCGTGTGGGAGTGGTACCTCTGGCGCCGGTCGCTGGTGGTCGAAGCCGAGCCCAACCCCGCGCATCTCGCTCTCGCGAAGATGGAGCGGCTCGTTCCTTCCTTCACGCTCATCACCCAGAACGTCGACGGGCTGCACGAGCGGGCGGGGAGCCGCAACGTCCTGGAGCTGCACGGGAATATCCTGCGCTCGAGGTGCACGGCCGAGGGAGAGATCTCGGAGCCGCGGCGGCAGGAGGTACCGCCCCGCTGCCGGCGGTGTGGGGCCCTGCTCAGGCCCGACGTGGTGTGGTTCGGGGAGATGTTGCCGGAGGGGGCGGTGCGGGCGGCGTTCGAGGCGTCCAGCTCGTGCGGGGTCTTCTTCTCGGTCGGCACCTCCTCTCTGGTCTACCCGGCCGCGGCTCTTCCTGAGGAGGCCAGGGCCTCCGGGGCGCTCCTGGTCGAGATCAATCCGGAGGAGACCCCGCTCACCCGACAGGCGGATTTCTCGTTCAGGGAGAGCGCATCGGTGGTGCTCCCCGAATTAGTGAAACGACTCCGTACGCAGGGTGATTCTTGAGCCCCACCCGGACCGGGAGGATAATATCGTATGTGACGAACGCCGGTCGGTTAAAGGGCTGGGATCCGGGCGGGGCGCGTGGAGGTGCGAGCTCCCGCTGGGTGGCGCGTCTCTTCGTGCTGGTCTGGCTGGTCTACCTCGCCTACCCGCTGTCGAGGGTTTTCTCCGGCGGCGAGAGGATCTCCGTGGTGGTGCAGCTCTCCGGAGCCGCCCTCTTCGTCGTGGTCTACCTCTGGGTCGTGCTTTTCGAGCGACCCTACTGGAGAGGGACGGACCCCCGTCGGGTGATCAACCACAGGGTTGCCGTTGGTGCCCTGTTTGGCGTTGCTCTCTCGCTGAGCCTGCTCTACGGGAGCGTCTGGGCCGGGCTGTTCGTCTACGCGAGCGTCGCCGCCGGTATATCTCTGCCGCCGCGGGAGTCGCGTCCTGTCATCGCGATGCTCGCCGTGGCGGTGGCTGTCTGCTGCGTGGCTTCCGGCATGTCCTGGACCGGCGTCGGGCAGTTCGTGCTGCTCGTCGGGGGGATAGGTTTCGGGCAGGTGCTCTGGTCTCGCCTGTTCTCGACCGTCAGGGAGCTGGAGGCGGCCCGCGAGGAGATAGCCCGGCTCGCGGTGGCGGAGGAGAGGCTGCGCTTCGCGCGTGATCTTCACGATCTGCTCGGTCACAGCCTCTCGCTCATAGCCGTAAAGAGCGAGGTGGCGCGAAAGGTTGCCGACAGAGATCCCAGGCGTGCCACCGCGGAGATGCGCGAGGTAGAGGAGATCTCGCGTCGGGCCCTCGGAGAGGTCAGGGAGGCGGTCTCCGGATATCGCAGGCCGGTCCTCGAGGCCGAGATCGCGAACGCCACCCAGATGCTCGAGGCCGCCGGTGTTTCCTGCGAGATAGAACGTCCGGGGCAGACGCTGCCCGCGGAGGTGCAGGAGATCTTCTGCTGGGTGATAAGGGAGTCGGTGACTAACGTCATCCGCCACAGCGGTGCCAGAAGGTGTTGGATCCGGGCCGGCGCCGAAGGGAGAACGTGTTTCCTGGAGGTGCGGGATGACGGCCGCGGTGTGACCGGAGGACACCCCTCGGGTTGTGGTTTGAGCGGGCTCTCGGAGCGCGTGCGGGCGGGAGGGGGAAATCTTTTCGCCGGTCCGCTTCCCGCTCGCGGGTTCAGGGTGAGGGCCGAGCTTCCGTGGCGGGATTCCGTACCGAGAGCGGATCGTACTCATCGACGATGACCCGTCTAGGGTCCGGTCCGTGGGCACCGGGCAGCAGGAGCGGCCCCACGGCCTCGTCGGTCTCCCGGGATCCAAGACGCGTGCGCCGGGCGGCGGCTGCCAGCAGCGCGTAGGCGACCTCCTGGCTTTCGGCAGGGGAGGAAGGGGTGCCATCGAGCCTGGTCTGAGCCAGCGCGTGTACGCCAGCTTCTCGTGAGGCGTCGACGAGGAGGCTCAGGCGCACGCCTTCGCCCGCGGGGAGGGGGAGTCGCTCGAGAAGGCCGCGCCGGGCGGCCAGGTTCATCGAGAGAGGATCGACAAAGCCGGCCAGCTGCGGGAAATGGAGGCTTATCAGGGGACGTGCGAGAAGCTCCGTCAGATCGTCCGTCGCAGGGAGGGCCCCTTTCACCAGCGCGAGATCATCGCGCTCTTCGAGCGGACCGATCAGCCGGCACACATTCGACGTGGAGAGGCAGCCCCCGTCGGAGAAGAGGACGACTATCTCACCGGTCGAGCGCTGCAGGGCCCGCCGCAGGCCGCAGCCGGTCCCGCCGGTGATTGAGAGAGGGATCGCTTCGTCCACCAGACCCGCTTCGACGATGGGCCCGGCGTCCGAAGCCCCGGTGGTGGGATCCCAGATCAGGGTCACCCTGTGGCTTCTGGAGCGGAGGACGTACTCCCTGGTGAACCTGCCTCCGTCGAGGGTGTTCTTCTCGGTCCAGAAAGCCAGTGCGAGGTCGCGTGAGAGACCACGGACGGCCCGGCCGGAGAGACGGGCCGAGGTTCTGACCCGGACCGAGAGCGGGCGTTCTATGGGTATGCCGTGATCGCGCAGCGCCCGCTCGAGCTGCTCGTCTTCGAGGGCGGCCAGGGGTTCCATGCCGCCCACCTTTCGGTAGACCGAGGCCCTGAGCGAGAGGGACGCCCCGCTGAACTGCCAGTGCTCGATGCGTCCTCCGGGTCCGGGACCGCGATCGTGCAGGAGGTCCAGCTGCCGGGCGCGTCCCTGCTCGAGCCACCAGCGCCGGACGTTCTCCGGGAGGTGGTGGCCGGGGTCGTACAGCTCGATGCGCCCTCCTATGGCCAGCGCGCCGTGTCGCTCGGAGAGTTCCAGCTGCCGCACGAGCCAGTCCCGGTCTACCACGCTGTCGGCGTCGGTCGAGGCTATGAGCCCGTCCGGATTGCCTGCTGCGTAGAGCCGCTCGCAGGCTGTCTCCATTCCCAGCCTGCGGGCGTGTCCCGCACCCCGGCCCGGTCCGTCGAGCAGACGCAGGCGGAGCGCGGGATGCCCGCTGGCCGCCTCCAGAGCCCTCTCCCGGGTGCGGTCGGTGCAGGCGTCGAGGACCAGGACCACCTCGTATTCATCTGGTCGGACTCCCTGCTGGGAGGCCAGGGCCCGGATGCAGCGCCCTATCAGGGCCTCCTCGTTGCGGGCCGGTACGACTACGCAGGCCCGGAGCGGGGGGACGGGAGCGGGCCTGCTCATACCGGTATGCGGCCCCCGGACTCGACGATCCTGCGTCCCCGCTCGTAGTCCTCGTCGCGCTCGTGCGTGAGCACACCGACGCAGACGCCCTCCATCCCGTACCAGGCGGTGAAGGATCCACCCCCGTGGTCGACCAGGCGCACCTCGTCGAAACCGTCCCCCCAGGCGACGTACTTGATCCTCCGCTGCCCGATCGTGGACCAGAAGCCCGGCGCTACGTCCCAGGCGGCCTCTTCTCCGGCGATGATCCTGCCCGCGACCCGGCCGTGGTTCAGGGCTTCGCCCCAGTGTTCGACGTGCAGTCGCCTGCCCGCGGACTCGTTGTGCGCCAGGGCCACGTCTCCGGCGGCGAAGACGCCGGGTGTCCGGGTGTGCATCGAGGTATCGCAGAGGATCCCCCCCTCATCGACTTCCAGGCCCGCATCTTCTGCGAGGCCGGTGCGGGCCTCGACGCCCGTGCCGAAGAGGACGATGTCCGCCTCGACTTCGGGCCCCGGGCCGGATGGTGAGATCCTGAAGCCACCGTCGGCACGCCTCTTTATTTCCTCTACACCCTCGCCGAGGCGCAGCGCGATGCCGTAGTCCTCGAGCCAGCCCCTGATCTTCTGACCGATTTCCTCGCCGAGCCGCGTCTTCTGTGGGAGATCCTCCAGGCTGATCATCGTCACCTGCGCGCCGCGCATGGCGAGGGATGCTGCCGCCTCGCAGCCGATGAACCCGCTTCCAACGACCGCGACCCTGCTGCCCGGATGCACGCGTTCGCGCAGGGCGTCGGAGTCTTCCAGGGTGCGTATCGTCAGGATCTCCGGATCGTCGGCTCCCGGTACGGGCAGCCGGATCGGTTCGGAGCCGGTGGCGAGGACGCAGGCATCGTAGGGGATCTCCTCGCCTCCGGCTGCAATGATGGTCTGGTGTTCGGGATCCAGCTTCCTGGCCTCGACCCCCGTACGTAGCCTGATCTCGTTTTTGCGGAACCATGCCTCCGCCTCGAGCGGGAGCTCCTCACGCGGGATCTCGCCGCGCAGGTACTCCTTGGTGAGCGGCGGACGCCGGTAGGGCGGGAAGTTTTCCGCGGCCAGAATCGTCACCCTTCCTCTACCCCCCGCCTCCCGGTATGCTCTTGCGGCCGAGAGGCCGGCCGGACCGCCTCCGACGATTACTACGTGCTGTTCATGGTCCATCTCTGTCCTCCAGGAGGTCGAGTCTGTATTCCGGCTCGATGGCACTCTCCACCAGGTGGAGCCGGCTGTGCTGTAGCAGGAGGGCATGCACCTCGTCCCCTTGCAGGGGGTAGGTCTTCGTCTCTCTGCGCCAGTGCACCGCGAGGAGAAACCCGCCAGGGGCGAGCTCCTCCTCGAAGCGGTCCAGGGCCTCGAGCAGCACATCTCTGGTCAGGTAGTAGAGTATCTCCGAGGCGACGATGAGGTCGAAGGGGCCTTCGGGCATCTCTTCCGGGAGGGTGCGGCGTTCGATTCGGACGTGGCTCTGGCGCCGGAGCCTCTCCCGTGCGGTCCGCACCGCCCTCTCGGAGACGTCCACGGCGAGGAGTTCTGTGCACCTTGGAGCGAGCATCTCGGTGAAGACCCCGATCGAACAGCCGGCCTCGAGGGCCCGCCGGAAGCGGCGCTCTCCGAGTGCCTGCAGCGTCCTCCGGTACTTGCGCCTCTCGTAAGCGCTAGTCTCGAAGTTCCAGGGGTCACGCTCGCGCGCATAGAGCCTCTCGAAGTATTCGCGACCCAGGCGATCCCTCAACCGGCACGCCTCCGAATCTCTTCTCTGCCGGCCCGTGCCAGGGCGGGCTCCAGGCGGTGCTGCAGGAGGAAGAGCTCCAGGTCGCGCCGCGCGCGATCCAGGTCGTCGGCGACGGCGAAGGGCCGCGAGCCGCAGGCCCGGGCGGCCTCGTCGAGGATCTCGCGGCAACAGCGGGCGACGCGCTCGCGCAGATGGATCGCGAAGGGTGAAAGCGAGGCCGTGGGGTCCGCGTCCGCCGCGCGGGCGGCGTGCTCTAGCCAGCGGTCGATCGTCGCCTGCGCTTCGAGGATGCGGCCGGCAGCCAGGGAGAGAGCCTCGTCCGGTTCACCGCCGGTTTTGGCGGCCAGGGTGTCGAGCGCGGCGTCCACCGCCCGATCGGACATGCCGGCCCAGCAGAACGCTGTCCTGATCGCGTCGCGGTTGAAGTACGGCTCGCGGGCGAGCTCCCCCGGCTCTCCGAGGATCGCCAGGACCGGCGTCCCGTGGAAGATGACCCGGTGACTCTCCGAGGCACGCATCCCGGCTCCCCGGAACCAGTTCCTGTCTACCTCCACGCTCTCATCGAGGGCGAGATATACCAGGAGCGGCGGGCCAGGGGGGGAGCCTTCCGGCGGACGAGCGAGGATGAGCGCCCGGTCCACGCCGGTGGCGCCGGAGCAGAAGGTCTTCGTACCTTCGACCACCGGTTCGCCGCCCGCCTTCGAGAGCCGGGCCGGTTCCCCTTCGCCGGGTATGGGATCCGCCCCCCACACCCCGAGCAGCAGCCGGCCCGCGGCGATCTCCTCCAGTTCGCGTGAACGTAGCGGTTCGGGGGCCAGGGCGGCCACACGCTCGGTCCCGTTGAAGTGCCCGTCGAGTATGCGCCCGACGGAGCCGTCGGCCTTCGAGACGGCTCTGAGCGTGCTCCACTCTTCGGAGAAGGGGAACCGGCGCGGTCTCTCACCGGGGGAGGTGATCTCTTCTGGCAGGGCCATCCCGAGTACCCCGGCGCGTACGAGGGCCCTGAATGGAGCGTGCGGAAAGTCCGGGTGTGCGTCGCGTTCAGCCGCCCCCTCGTATATCTCGTCGAGTACGGGTCTCAGCGCATCCGGAGACAGGAGTGCCTCGCGGCTCTTGCCGGGGGATCCTTTCACGGGGTGGCCTCGTTCTTGCCGGGCAGGAGATCCGGCTCGCACCCGACCTGCCGGATCCTCTCGGTGAGAGCCGCGATGAGGCGTACGGTCTCTCCGCAGCCCCTCCTTTTGGCTCCTGGCCCGAGGCCGTCGTGCATGAGGATCACGCTGCCCGGGCGTAACCCCTCCGAGATCCGCTCCATCATCTCCCCTGCGCCATCTCCTCTCCAGTCGTGGGTGTCCAGCGTCCAGAGGACGAGCTTTAGCCCATTTTCCCGGGCCACCTGCAGGGTGTCCCCGGTCATCACCCCCCAGGGAGGTCGCCAGAGTCTGGGGTTGACACCGATCGTGTGCAGATCGCGCAGGCTCAGCGCGGTATCGGCCCGCAGCTTTTGAAGCGTCATCTCCGTGTGCCGGATGTGGGCGCGGCAATGGAGACCGACCTCGTGCCCACCGCGAACTATCCTGCGGATCAGGCCGGCATGCTCGATGGCTCTGCGCCCCAGCACGAAAAAGGTGGCCCTGGCGCGCACGCGATCAAGCGCTTCCAGTACCTTCGGCGTCCAGACCGGATCCGGCCCGTCGTCGAAGGTCATCGTGATCCTCCCTTTTTTCCCTCCCGATGTTGTGTCCAGCCTTCTGACCTCCGCTCTCAAGGGTCGGCCGTGTGGGAGACCTGCTGCCGGCTTTACACCGGACGAGCCCCCGCTATGGGTGCCGTTCGTTGTGTGGTTCTCTTCTGCGTCCTCCGGAGGGTGTTATACCCCACCCTCGCTCTTCTCCGGCCTTCCGTAGAGGGTGCGCCCCTCGGGCACACCGCGCCGGACCCGGCGTATCCTGCCCTGTTTGAGTGCCTCGTTCACCGCCCTTTTGAACCTGCCGGGCCCCCAGTAACGGGCCCCGACGAGTTCGGCGAGGGTCTTCTGGTCGGTTATCCCGACGTCCGCGACGGCCCGGGCTATCTGCTCGACCTCCCGGCTCACGTCTTCGTCGGTTGCACCGTGCGAGATCTGCGGGTGCGGGGACCATCCGTGTGGCCTCTCATCCAAATCCGATCACCTCCTTTCCGTACCGTTCGGCCTTCATGCGCGGGTGGTGCTCTCCTCTGCGGCGGAGAGCGGGGCGGCGATGTTCTCGAGAGACTGACGCTCGGCCTTGACCCCCATAACGAC
The DNA here is from genome assembly GCF_028617075.1 of Rubrobacter calidifluminis. NCBI lineage: Bacteria > Bacillati > Actinomycetota > Rubrobacteria > Rubrobacterales > Rubrobacteraceae > Rubrobacter > Rubrobacter calidifluminis. The sequence continues at coordinate 108,703 of NZ_JAQKGV010000010.1, forward strand.
CTCCACGCCCGCGGCCAGGACCATGAGCACGGCGGCGAGCAGGTATCCGTGGAAGACGCTCTCGCGCGAGCCACTGCTGATGAGCGCGCCGAAGATGGAGGGGGCCACCACCCCGCCTATCGCCGTTCCAACCGCGTAGAAGAACGCAATCGCCATGGCCCTGGTCTCGAGCGGGAAGATCTCGCTGACCGTGAGGTAGGCGCTGCTGGCTGCCGCGGTGGCGACGAAGAAGATCACGCTCCACGCTATCGTCTGGGTTACGGCGTTCAATACCCCCTGGGTGAAGAGGTAGCCGGTTATGGCGAGCATGATCCCGGAGGTCGCATAGGTGCCGGCGATCATCGCCTTGCGTCCGATGGTGTCGAAAAAGCGTCCCAGGAAGATGACGCCGAAGAAGTTTCCCGCGGCGAACGGCAAGAGGTAGAGGCTGACGTTGCCGACGTGGTAGAAGGTGCTCAGGATGAGCCCGTAGGTGAAGAAGATGGCGTTGTAGAGGAAGGTCTGGGCGATCATCAGCGACAGCCCGAGGATCGAGCGCCTGGGGTACATCTTCATCGTCTGGACGATCGGCCCGAAGCCTATCGCCCCGCGCTGGCGCACCTTGATAGACCCCTCCGGCTCGGGGAGCTCTTCGATGCCCGTCTCCCGCTTGACCTCCTCCTCGATCTCTCCGACGAGCTCTTCCGCCTCGTCGTTCCGGCCATGAGTCATCAGCCAGCGCGGACTCTCCGGGACGTGTCGGCGTATGAGGAGCACCCCGATGCCGAGCACCGCCCCGATCCAGAAGACGACTCGCCAGCCGTACTGGTGTGGCACCAGATTTGGGTCGAGTAGGACCGTACCGATTATCGTTGCCACCGCCGCCCCCACCCAGTAGGTGCCGTTTATGACCAGATCGGCCCATCCTCTCACCCGGGCGGGTATCAGCTCGTCGATGGCCGAGTTGATCGCGGCGTACTCACCACCTATGCCCGTGCCGGCTATGAAGCGGAAGAAGACGAAGCTCCAGAAACCCCACGAGAGCGAGGCGAGGAAGCTGCCGATCAGGTAGACGCTCAGCGTGACCATGAAGAGCTTCTTCCTTCCCACCCGGTCGGTGACGTATCCGAAGAAGAGGGCCCCGAACACCTCGCCGGCGAGGTAGATGGAGGCGGCGTTGCCAACCTCCGAGGTGCTGAGTCCCAGGGTGGATTTCTCGGTGAGTATCGGCCCGACCTCGCTGACCAGCTGTACCTCGAGGCCGTCGAGGATCCAGGTGATTCCGAGCGCGATTATCACCATCCAGTGCCAGCGGCTCCAGGGCAGTCGGTCCATGCGTGAGGGGACCCTGCTCTCTATGACTTTGCTTTCCGGGGTGCTCACGACTCTCCTCTCGTCCCGTTCCCTCTACCTGTGTTGTTCTTTACCCTCGAGGGGCGGGTCGTAAGCCGCGAGCTCCCCCTAGCGTTTCCGTCGGACCTCTATGTGCAGCTCCCTGAGCTGCTCCTCGGTGACCGGGGAGGGGGCATCCATCATCTCGTCGCGGGCTGCCTGGGTCTTTGGGAAGGCCATGACCTCGCGTATGTTGGGCTCGTCGCGCAGCACCATGACGAGGCGGTCTATCCCCGGTGCTATCCCGCCGTGCGGCGGTGCCCCGTAGCGGAAGGCTCTCAGGATGGCCCCGAAGCGGCGCTCGGCTTCTTCTCTGTGTATCCCGATCACGTCGAAGACCTTCTGCTGCAGGTCCGGGCGGTGGATCCTGATGCTCCCGGAGGCGAGTTCGACCCCGTTGGCGACCAGGTCGTAGAGCTGCCCGGTGACCTTCAGGGGGTCACTCTCGAGCAGAGGGATGTCCTCCTCGCGCGGCATGGTGAACATGTGGTGCATCGGCTCGATGCGCTTCTCTTCCTCGTTGTACTCGAAGAGGGGGAAGTCCGTAATCCAGCAGAACGCGAGCTCGTCTTTGTCTACCAGACCGAGCCTATCGCGCAGGTGGAGCCTGAGGCGGCTGAGGCTCTCGAAGACGACCGGGTCCCGATCGGCGACGAAGAACATCCAGTCTCCCTCCCCAGCGTCGAGCTTTTCGCGCAGGATGCGCTGCTCTTCTGCGGAGAAGAACCTGGCTATCGGGCCCGAGAGTCCATCGCGGGTGACCCTGAAGTGGGCGAGCCCGCGCGCCCCGCCCTCGGAGGCGACGGCGGTGAGCTCGTCTATCTCGCGTCGGGTGAGGTCGCCGAGTCCGGGGACCGAGATGCCGCGCACCGACCCGCCGGATTCCACCGCCCCCCGGAAGACTTTGAACTCGCTCGTTCGGGCCACCTCGGAGACGTCGGCGAGCTCGAGCCCGAAGCGTACGTCCGGCTTGTCGGTCCCGAAGCGGCGCATCGCCTCGGCGTAGGTGAGGCGGGGGAAGGGCTTGCTGGCGAGGCGCTTGTCGGTCAGCTCCTCGACTATCCCGGTGTAGAGCCCCTCGATGAGCTCCAGCACCTCGTCCTGGGTGGTGTAGCTCATCTCCAGATCGAGCTGGGTATGCTCCGGCTGACGATCGCCGCGCTGATCCTCGTCGCGCAGGGCGCGGGCGATCTGGAAGTAGCGCTCGAAGCCGGCGACCATCAGAAGCTGTTTGAACTGCTGCGGGGATTGGGGCAGGGCGTAGAACTCCCCGGGGTACAGGCGGGAGGGGACGAGATAGTCGCGGGCCCCTTCCGGGGTGGAGGCGGTCAGCAGCGGCGTCTCTATCTCGACGAAGTCCCTCTCGGAGAGGTAGTCCCGGATGTACTTGACGACCCGGTGTCGGAAGATGATGTTCTCCTTCATCCGCTCGTGGCGCAGATCCAGGTAGCGGTAGCGCAGCCGGAGCAGCTCGTCTACCGGACGCTCGCGGTCGATCTCGAATGGGGGGGTGTCGGAGGTGTTCAGGATCTCCAGCGAGGTGGCTTCTACTTCGATCTCCCCGGTCGGGAGTTCGGGGTTCTCGTTGCCCTCCGGTCGCCTCCTCACGGTCCCCGACACCGAGATCGACCACTCCGGTCTCAGGCGCTCGGCGGCCTCGAAGGCCTCACCGTGTTCGGGGTCGAAGACTACCTGCGTTATCCCCCAGCGATCGCGCAGGTCTATGAAGATGAGCCCCCCGTGGTCCCGCCTGCGGTTCACCCAGCCGGCGAGCCGCACCTGCCTTCCTGCGTCGTCGGCCCGCAGCTCGCCGGCCGTGTGCGTCCTGTAGGGGTTCGCGCTCCCGATGGCGTGGTCTTCGCTCCGCAACGTCTCTCCTCTCGGTTTTCTACTTCCTTCGGTGGTCAAATAACAGATCGTAACGCATCTCCGGCGCCGGCGGGCCGGGAGGTTTGCGGGCGGTGGTCCCCTGTGCTAAGTTGGGCCGGAAACCTGCACTCGGCGGTGACATCATGCCCGGGAGAGGATCCTGAGAAGACGGTTCTCATATTTCGTGTTCGTCCTGTTCGCCGTCTCGTCGCTCCTCGCGGGTTGCGGGGGAAACAGGGGCGCGTCTTACCCCGCTTCCACCTCCGGATCTCCGGCCGCCTCTCCGACGTCCTCTGCGCCCGCCTCTCAGGCTGCATCTTCTGTCGGCTCCCTGCGGGCCGGGGATAGGTTCGTGTTGAACGAAAGCCAGCCGGTGCCGCGGGACTTCGCGAGCGCCTACAGGCGCGGGCAGCCGATGGCGGTGCTCTTCTACGAGGGGGCCCAGAATCCCTTCTACCCGCAGGGGATCGAAGTCGATTCCAGGGTGAGGTCGTACCTGGAAAGCCTGGAGGGCCGCTACCGGGGGATCGCCTACTTCTCCTACGACGTGAACGACCCAGAGCACTATGGCTCACTCGCCGCCCAGCTCGGCGTTGGCTACACGCCGTGTGTGATCCTGCTCTCCCCGAGCGGCGGGCACTACGTGGTACGCGAAGTCTACTCCGGGTATGTGCCACGGACCCTGCTTGCGCAGGCTCTCTACGATCTCTCCTCCCAGAGGGCCTAGGCTCGCGATCTCTCCCTGACCCGTGCAGGGACCGCCACCTGAGTTAAACTAGCCGTGATGCAGGGCAACGGTGTATACCTCGACTACGCGGCTACCTCCCCGCTCGACGGACGGGTTCTGCAGGCCATGCTCCCCTACCTGAGGGAGCCCGCCGGTAATCCCTCCTCTCTGCACTCCTTCGGTGCCAGCGCCTCGGAGGCTATCGAGGAGGCGAGGGGGAAAGTCGCGGCGATGATCGGCGCGTCCCCCGAAGAGGTGATCTTTACCTCCGGCGGCACCGAGTCGGACAATTTGGGTGTCCTGGGGCTTGCCCGGGCAAACCCCGAAAAGCGCCACGTCGTCGTCTCGCCAGTCGAGCACGCGGCGGTGCGCGAGTGCGTCGCGAGCCTGGAACATGAGGGATATGAGATAAGCCGCCTGGCGGTGGACGGCCACGGCAGGGTCGACCCCGGGGACGTCGAGAGCGCGCTGCGACCCGACACCGCGCTCGTCGCGGTGATGTGGGCGAACAACGAGGTCGGGACCGTGGAACCCGTGGAGGAGATCGCGCAGGTGTGCGCGGAGCGTGGTGTACCGCTGCACGTGGACGCGGTGCAGGCGGCTGGCCGTCTCCCAGTGGACACGGGCCGGGTGCCGCTCTCGACGCTCGCGCTCTCCTCGCACAAGCTCTACGGCCCGCAGGGCACCGGAGCCCTGTACGTGCGGGAAGGGGTGCGCCTGGCGCCAGTGGTCCACGGCGGGGGACAGGAGCGGGGCCTGAGGAGCGGCACGGAGAACGTCGCCGGGATCGTCGGCCTCGGCGAGGCCGCCCGGATCGCCGGGCTCGAGAGGGAGCAGCGAGTGCGCCACGAGAGAGAGCTGCGGGACCTGCTGATCGCCGGGGTGGGCGAGATCCCTGGTGTCCATCTCCGTGGACACCCCGAGGAGAGGCTCCCGAACAACGTCCACCTCACCGTCGAGGGGGTCGAGTCGGAGAGCCTGGTGCTGATGCTAGACGCTCTCGGTTACGCCGTCGGGCGCGGGTCGGCCTGCGCCTCGAGCGGGCACAAGGCCTCGCCGGTCCTGCTCGCGATGGGCATCGACGAAGGGGAGGCGTTCTCGGCGATAAGGATAACCGTCGGGAAGGATACCTCCCGCGAGGATGTGGATGGTTTCGTGGAGGCCTTCCGCGAGGCGGTCGGGCGGCTGAGGGATCTCTCCCCGGTTCGCCAGGGGTAGCGGAGAGAGGAGCTTATGGCCGAGCGTTACAGGCCAGGGGTTATAGAGCATCTCGTACGCCCGCAGGGGGTGGGTGAGGTCGGGTCTCCCGACGGTAGCGGGGAGGCGGGCGACGCCGCCTGCGGCGACGTCGCCCGGTTCACGCTGCGTATCGAGGAGAATCACCTCTCTGAGGTGCGTTACAAGGTCTACGGCTGCGCTGCTTGCATAGCGGCCGGATCCGCCCTCGTCGGCCTCGTGCGCGGGCGGCACCTGCTCGACGCGGCGCGCGTCTCGAGGGCGGAAGTCGAGGAGATGCTCGGCGGGCCGCTCCCGGAGGGCAAGGAGCACGCGCTGACGCTCGTCATCGACGCCCTGCACAGGGCGCTTGAGGATTACCTCGACCGCCGCGCTGAAACCCTCCTCGATGGTGGCTATACCGATGGTTCCGCCGGTGAGGAGGGGACTGTCGTCGCGGCGATGAGCGGGGGGGTGGACTCCGCGGTCACCGCGTTGCTTCTGAAGGAGGCCGGCTACCGGGTCGCCACCGTGACCTTCCGGCTGCACGACGGGGAGCCGGGCAGCCGCTCGTGCTGCTCTCCCGATACCGTGCTCTTCGCGCGGGAGACGGCGCACCGCATGGGGCTGCCCCACTTCACGCTCAACCTCAAGCGCCTCTTCGAGCGTCGGGTGCTCAGCGACTTCGTGGGTTCCTACGCGGCCGGGCGTACTCCGAATCCCTGCGTGGCCTGCAACGCCCACGTCAAGTTCCACGCCGCGGCCTTCCTCGCGGACATGCTGGGGTTCAGGTACATCGCCACAGGACACTACGCCCGCGTGGCCGAGACACCGTACGGTCCCGCGCTGGCACGTCCGAAGGATGAGAGAAAGGACCAGACCTACGTCCTCTGGCCGGTGCCCGAAAAGCTGCTCCGGCGAACGGTCTTCCCGCTCGGAGACTACGAGAAGAGTGAGGTGAGGGCCATCGCGGCGGACCGGAGGCTCGCCGTCGCCCACACGCCCGAGAGCCAGGACATCTGTTTCATACCCGACGGCGATTACCGCCGCTTCGTGCGCGAGCGGGTGACGAGCGGACCCGGGGAGGTCGTGGATCGCAGCGGGCGGGTGCTGGGGCGTCACGAAGGTATCGTGAACTTCACGGTGGGACAGCGCCGGGGGCTCGGCGTCTCCACGTCCACGCCGCTCTACGTGACCGAGGTGCGTCCGGAGCGCAGGCAGGTGGTCGTGGGTAGCAAGAGGGATCTTCTGGTGCGGGAAGTCCGGGTCGGACAGGCTAACTGGTTCATGGATCCCTCGGAGGCTGACTCCGTGCAGGTTCGCTACAACGGGTCGCAGCTGCCCTGTCGGATCAAGCGGGAGGGGGAGAGCTGGCTGGTACGCCTCGAAGAGCCGACGATGGCGGTTGCGCCCGGACAGTCGGCGGTCTTCTACGCCGGGGAGAGGGTCGTGGGAGGGGGTGTGATCCTCCGGCGCGGCCGGGGATGACCGGTGGGCGCCGGGGTGAGGTGCGTTTATAATCGCTTTTGAGGCTCTGTATCCTTCCTGTGGGCGCGTCGAGAAGGGGGTGTAGGTTCGGCCCGCGCCGGTGTGATAGAAGGTATCTCCTCCGGCATCGCCGGGCCCTGGTGCGCCGGAAGGAGGTGCGGTGCGAAAAGACGATCGACCTCCCGAAGAGGAGGGTATAGTGTGACCGAGAACAAAGCGCACGAGTACACGTACCTCAAACTACCTCCGGAGAGGGAGCTGAGATCCTGCGTCGGGCTGGTGCTCGCCGGGATGGCGGCAAGGGCCAGGATAGGGGTCGGAAACCTGGATGAAGCGATAGAGCTTCTCGAGGGGTTCCACTCCGAGAGCGGCCCGACCCGCTTCCGGTTCTTTCTGGACGAGGAGCGAGTGGTGGCCGAGGTCGAGGATCCGGCGGAATCTGGCAACTGGCGCTCCGTGGTAGAACTGGTCTCGTGAGCGAGCGGAAGTACCGCAGGCCGGACAAAGCGCGCACCCGCAGGCTGCTCGTCCGCTATCACAAGGAGGGCGACCGCCGGGCCCGCGAGCAGGTGATAGAGGAGCAGCTGCCCCTGGTGGAGTTCCTCGCCCGGCGCTTCGCCGGGAGGGGAGAGCCGATAGACGACCTGGTGCAGGTCGGCTCTGTGGGGCTGGTGAAGGCCGTGGACCGCTTCGACGTGGACCGTAATATCGAGTTCTCGACCTACGCCACCCCGAACATCCTCGGCGAGATAAAGCGCTATTTCCGGGACAAAGGCTGGGCGATGCGGGTGCCGCGCGGTCTGCAGGAGCTGCGGCAGTCAGCGAAAGAGATGATCCGGGAGGAGACCGTCAGGACGGGCCGTTCGCCGACGATGCAGGAGCTGGCCGAGAGGCTCGATACCGACGTCGAGAACGTCGCCGAGGCTCTCACGCTGGGCCGGGCCTACAACACGACGAGCCTCGACGCCCCGGTCAGCCAGGAGGATTCGGAGGGCGACACGCTGCTCGACCTGCAGTCCGAGGAGAGCTCGCCGATAGAGGGGGTGGAGGACAGGATCCTGCTCGAATCAGCCATGGAGGGACTCGACGAGCAGCAGCAGCGGATACTCAGGCTCAGGTTCGACGAGGGCAAGACGCAGACCGAGATTGCGAGGGACATCGGGGTGAGCCAGATGCACGTCTCGCGGCTCCTCCGCCGTGCCATAGCGGACCTCAGGCGCGAGCTCGAGTCTCTAGAAAAGCAGAGCTAGGCCGGTACAATACCCGCAGGATGCAGAGCAGAGAGATAAGACGAAGGTTCCTGGACTACTTCGCCGACAGGGGGCACAGGGTCTACCCGAGCTGGCCGCTCATCCCGCAGAACGACCCGACCGTGCTCCTGACGACCGCCGGGGTGCAGCAGTTCATCCCGTATTTCCTCGGCCAGGAGAAGCCGCCCGCGCCCCGGGCCGTGAGCGTGCAGAAGTGTTTCCGCACGCAGGATCTCGAGGACGTGGGCGACGCCTCGCACCTGACGTTCTTCGAGATGCTCGGCAACTTCTCCTTCGGCGACTACTTCAAGGAGGAGGCCATACGCTTCGCGTGGGAGTTCCTCACGCAGGAGCTGGGGCTTCCTCCGGAGAGGCTCTGGGTGACGATCTTCGAGGGGGACGAGGACGCTCCCGAGGATCTCGAGGCCAGGGAGCACTGGATGTCCGTCGGGGTGCCGGAGGAGAAGATCTTCGGGCTTCCCAAGAGCGAGAACTGGTGGGGTCCCGTGGGCGAGACCGGCCCCTGCGGACCCTGCTCGGAGGTCTACTACGACTACGGCGAGGAGTACGGGCGCGGCGACCCGCTCGAAGATGCCAGGTACGGCCCCGGCGGGGAGGAGGGAGATTCGCGCTTCCTTGAGGTCTGGAACCTCGTCTTCAACCAGTACGAGAGGCGCAAGGACGGCTCTCTTGTCCCGCTCTCCCAGAAGGGGATAGACACCGGCATGGGCCTCGAGAGGATCTCGGCCGTCTGCCAGGGCGTGCGATCGGTCTACGAGACCGACCTCTACGCTCCCGTGCTCGAGAAGGTGCGCGAGTACGCCGGCGTCTCACTCGGGGACGGCGAGGAGACCGACCGTTCGCTGCGCATCCTCGCCGACCACGCCCGCAGCATGGCCTTCCTCGTCGCGGACGGCGTTCGGCCCGGCAACCAGCGCCGGGAGTACGTTCTCAGACGCATAATACGCCGGGCGACGCGGGAGGGGTACGCCAGGCTCGGCCTGGGGCCGGAGCAGATCGCGAGCCTCGCCGGAGAGGTCGTGGGGTACATGGGCGGGTTCTATTCGGAGCTCGAGCGGGCGCGGGAGGACATCCTCCGGGTCGTCGAGGTGGAGGCGCGGAGGTTCGTCGAGATCTACGACTCCGGGATGCGGACGCTTGAGGAGGAGATCTCGCGGCTCAATGGCGGCAACTTCCCCGGGGAGGTCGCCTTCACGCTGCACGACACCTATGGTTTTCCGGTCGAGATCACGCGGGAGGTTCTGGCCGAGCGCGGCATCTCGCTCGATGAGGCCGGGTTCCGGCGGGCGATGGAGGAACAGCGCAGGCGGGCCAGGGAGTCGCTCGGGAGCCACGAGCGGGTCGTGGCCGCCTTCCGCGACCGGGAGATAAAGAGCCGCTTCGTCGGCTACGAACGGGAGCAGACCGAGACGCGGATCGTCGCCGCGGAGCCGGTCCCCGGTGCCCGGGACGAGTGGTATCTGGTGCTGGAGGAGAACCCCTTCTACGCCACCGGGGGCGGGCAGGTCGCGGACACCGGCTGGATCTCCTGCGAGGAGGGGCAGCTCGAAGTCGTCGACGCCATCCCGGCGGGGGACTACCAGGTTCTGCGGGCGAAGGGCGGGGAAGACCTCAAGGTTGAGGAAGGGATCGAGGTCACCGCCTCGATAAACCGGGTTCGCCGGCAGCAGATAGAGGCGAACCACACCGCCACCCACATTTTGCACTGGGCCCTGCGGGCCGTACTCGGCAAGGACGTGGTGCAGGCCGGGAGCTACGTGGGGCCGGACAGACTCCGCTTCGACTACCGGTGCCAGAGGAAGGTGGGAGAAGAGGACGTCCGGCGCGTGCAGGAGCTGGCTCTGCTCAAGATCACTGAGAACCAGCCCGTGCGTTACTACACGACGACGCTCGAGGAGGCCAGGAAGCTCGGGGCGATGATGCTCTTCGGGGAGAAGTACGGCGAGCTGGTGCGCGTCGTCGAGATAGACGGTTTCTCCCGCGAGCTGTGCGGAGGGACGCACGTGCGCTCCACCGCCGAGATCGGGGCGTTCAAAGTGGTATCGAACCGCAGGCACGGCGCAGATCTCTACAGGATAGAGGTCATCACCGGCAGGGAGGCGCTCTCCTACCTGATCGAAGCCTCCGAGAAAGCCGAAGCCGCCGCCTCGACGCTCAAGACCGAGGTGGGCCGGCTTCCCGAGGCGGTGGAGGAGCTCTCCGGGGAGCTGCGCCGGGCCAGGGAGGAACTGCGCGAGCAGCAGCTCAAGGCCAGCCTCGGCCGGGTCGGGGAGCTCATAGAGAAGGCTCAGACGGTGGACGGGGCGAAGATCGTAACCGGTCAGGTCGATGCCGGCGACGTCGCCGGGCTACGGCGCATCTCCGACGACGTTAAGAACAGGGTCGGCGGGCCGGTGGCGGTCGTGCTGGCTGCGGCGCTCGACGGCAAGGCCGTGCTCGTGGCCAACTTGCACCCGGAGGTCTCCAGGAAGATCGGTGCCGGGGAGCTGGTGAAGGAGATCGCCGGGGTACTCGGGGGCGGCGGGGGCGGGAGCCCGACGATGGCCCAGGCTGGCGGAGGTGACCTCGGGGCGATCCCGGCCGCGCTCGAGAAGGCCCGCCAGATCTTCTCCAGCCGGCTCGCGGCGCGGACGGAGGGGTGAGCGGGCCCGCGACGGGCAGGGTCGCTGCGGTGGATCTTGGCGAGGTCCGCTGCGGTATCGCGATCTCCGATACGACCACGACCATAGCACGGCCGCTGGAAGTGGTGGAGGAGGGCGAACTGGAGAAGCGTCTGCGCGAGCTGGTGGACGAGCAGGGGGTCTCCGTCGTCGTGGTCGGCGTTCCTAAGACCCTGCGCGGCGAGAGGGGGCACCAGGCCGGGCGGGTGCTGGAGAGGATCGAGCGGATGCGCAGGGAACTCCCGGAGGTGAGCTTCGTCGAGTGGGACGAGCGTCTCACCACGCGGATCGCGCGGGGCGGAGGGGGCCGGAGAGGGGCGGTGGATCACCTGGCCGCAGCGCACATGTTGCAGGAGTATCTCTGGGCTGGGAGAAGGTGAGCCGGAGCAAGCGTCCTGAGGGTTGGCCGGAGGACGACCTTGAGCAGAGGCTTGAGGCTCTGCGCTCTGAGCGCCGGGAACAGGGACGCAGGCGGGGCAGGACCCTCGCTGCCATCGTGGGGCTCGCCTCGGTGGTGGTGTTGCTCGCGCTCGTCTACCTCATCTACGCCACCGCGATGGGGGATGGGTCGCGAGGTACGGGAAAGGCCGTCACGGTGGAGGTCAGGAAGGGTGATACGCTCTCCAGCGTCGCCGGGAAACTCGACCGGGCCGGGGTCATAAAAAACTCCTTCATCTTCGAGCTGCAGGCTCGCATGGAGGGCGACAGCGCGGATATAAAGCCCGGGCGCTACAGGTTCCACCGGGGCCAGAGCACCGGGAGCATACTCAGGACACTGACCGCCAACAGGCCGGCTCCGACTTTCAAGATCACCGTTCCCGAGGGACTGACCCTCGGGCAGACCGCCCGCGAGGTCGCATCGCAGAGCCACATCTCCAGGGCTGCTTTCGAGCGTGCGGCGCACAGCACGGACTACCCCTACGCTTTCCTGCACGAGCCCGGGGTGAAGAGCACCGAAGGTTTCCTCTTCCCGAAGACCTACGATTTCAGGGAGGGTACGGGTGCCCGGCAGGTCGTCAACAGGATGCTCGAGCAGTATGCCATCGAGACCCAGGGTCTGGATCTACGGGGAGCGGAGAGAAGGCTCGGCCTGAGCGAGTATCAGCTGGTCATCGTCGCCTCCCTCATAGAGAAAGAGTCGGCGAACCGAAAGGAGAGGCCTCTTATAGCCTCCGTGATCTACAACAGGCTGCACAGGGGGATGCCGTTGCAGATAGACGCCACCGTGCAGTACGCGCTGGGCAGGCCGCACGCCGACCTCTCGCTGCAGGATCTGAAGGTGAGGTCCCCTTACAACACCTACCTGCACAAAGGACTCCCGCCCGGTCCGATAGACAACCCGAGCCTGAGCTCCATAAAGGCTGCGGCGCACCCGGCGGAGACCGACTACCTTTACTACGTACTCGAGAAAGGTGGCAGGCATCACTACTTCACGAGCAGCTATCAGAAGTTCCTGCGGGCCAAGGCCGCCGCGGGTCGCTAGAGGTGCGACTAAAGTTCTGCGGGGGTCTCACCGAAAATCCTGCCGGTAGGGTTGAGGCGCGAAAATGCACAGAGGAGGTATCCGGATATCCCACCGAGGATAACAGCTAGGACCACGCTCGTGGGCGTCATAGGTCATCCGATCGCACACAGTCTCAGCCCGCAGATGCACAACGCCTCCTTCGCTTCCAGGAGGCTCGACTACGTCTATGTCGCGATGGACGTCGCCCCCGAGAGGCTCGGTGAGGCCGTCCGGGGGCTCGGGGCGCTGGGCTTCAGGGGATTCAACGTCACGATCCCTCACAAGGAGGAGATCATCCGGTTCCTGGACGATCTGGACGGTTCCGCCGAGCACACCGGTGCGGTCAACACCGTGGTGCTGGAAGGCGGCAGGGCCCGGGGTTACAACACCGACGGCTTCGGTTTTCTGGAGTCCTGCCGGGAGGCTGGGGTGGATCTCGCCGGGGAACAGGTTCTGATACTGGGTGCGGGTGGGGCCGCGTCGGCCATAGCCGACGCGGCCCTCCGTGCCGGGGCCGAAGCTCTCGTGATAGCCAACCGTACGCCCAGACGCGCGAAGTCCCTGGCCGGGCGGCTCGTGGCTGCCCACCCCGGGGCCCGGGTTTCGGCCTGCGGGCTCGAGACACTCGACGGTGCCTGTGGGGGGGCGGGCGTGCTCGTCAACACCACGCCCGTCGGTATGAAGGATGGTGATCCCCTTCCTTTCCCGGAGGAAAGCTTGCGTAGTAAGGTCGTCTGTGACATCGTCTACCGGGGTGGGGAGGAGACGCCGCTTCTTGAGACCGCCCGGAGGCTGGGGGCGAGGGTGGTACGCGGACGCCGGATGCTCCTCTATCAGGGGGTGCGGGCACAGCGCCTGTGGACCGGGGTCGAACCGGATGTGGAGGCCATGGGGCAAGCTCTGGAGGGGGAGATTGAAGATCCTGATAGCCGAGGATGACGCTGTGTCCCGGCGCCTGCTTCGGCGGGCGGTGGAGAGGCTCGGGCACGAGTGCCTGGAGGCCACCGACGGGGAGACGGCCTGGAGGCTTTTCGGGCGCAACCCAGATGTGGCGGTGGTCATCAGCGACCGGATGATGCCTGGGATGGACGGGCTCGAGCTCTGCCGCAGGATACGGTCCTCGGCCAGGGAGAGACACGTCTTCTTCATCTTCCTGACTTCCCTCGGGGGTGAGGGGCATCTCGTGGAAGGTATGGAGGCCGGCGCCGACGAGTACCTGCTCAAACCTCTCGACGTGCGGCAGCTGGAAGAGAAGCTCACGGAAGCCGGGCGCGCGGTCTCACTCCGGAGGCATCTCGAAGCAGGACGGAGCGGCGGGGACGGTGTGACTACCGGGAGGTTGCCCGCCGGCCGATCCGGGCGTGGAAGAGGCATCTGGGAGGTTCTCTCTGCCAGTGGGAAGGTGAGCGAGGAGCAGTTGCAGCGGGCGCTCGAAGTGCAGCGGACCGAGCGCAGGGAGCTCGGGAAGGTGCTCGTCTCACTGGGTTTCGTGACCGAGATGGATCTCGCGCAGGCCCAGGCCGAGAGGCTCGGGCTAGAGTATGTGGACCTCTCCGACGGTCAGGTGGATGCGGCGGCGGCCAGCCTCATCGACCAGAAGACGCTGCGCAGGCACGGCGTGCTCCCGCTGCGCTTGGAGGATGGACGGCTGGTCGTGGCAATGAGCGAGCCGACCAACCTGCACGCCATAGAGGATCTCAGGCTGATCTCTGGTTGCCAGATCGTGCCGGTCGTGGCCGCGGAGTCTCAAATCCGGCAGGCGCACAACAGGATATTCTCGCTGGGCGATGGGGTGAGCCAGATTCTGGAGGAGGCCGCCTCGGAGGGGACTTCGGACCGGGAGGACGAGCTCGAGATCGGGGCGGGATCCGAGGACGCCCCGGTGGTTCGGCTGGTCAACTCCATCCTGCAGCGGGCCGTTGGGGAGGGGGCCTCCGACGTGCACGTCGAGCCACGTCCGGACCGGCTGGTGGTGCGGTTCCGGGTGGACGGGGTCTTGCGGGAGATGATGTCGATTCCGCCGGGACTGCAGGGTGGGGTGATCGCCCGGCTCAAGGTGCTCTCCCGGCTGGATATCGCCGAGCGGCGGTTGCCACAGGATGGCAGGTTCTCGGCCCGTATCGGGGGGCAGAAGGTGGATTTCAGGGCGGCCTCGCTGCCCACGGCGTACGGGGAAAAGGTGGCGCTCCGGCTGCTCGACACCTCGAGTGTAGAGGCAGACCTCGAAAGACTCGGGCTCTCGCCGGAGATGCTCGAGTGCTACCAGAGGGTATACACGAGGCCCTACGGCACGATACTGGTGACGGGCCCGACCGGCAGTGGCAAGTCGACCACGCTGTACGCCACCCTCAGGGAGCTCAACACCCCGGAGCGCAACATCATAACGGTCGAGGACCCGATAGAGTACCGGATGCCCGGAATAAATCAGGTGCAGGTCAACCTCAAGGCCGGGCTCACATTCGCCTCCGGCCTGAGGAGCATCTTGCGCGGGGACCCAGACGTGATCATGATCGGGGAGATCCGGGATCGCGAGACTGCCAAGATAAGCGTGGAGGCGGCGCTCACCGGGCATCTGGTGCTGGCGACGCTCCACACCAACGATGCCCCGGGGGCGGTGAGCCGGCTGAACGAGATGGGGGTGGAGCCGTATCTGACCTCCTCGGCGATAGACTGCGTGATCGCCCAGCGGCTCGCGAGGCGGCTCTGTGAGAGGTGCCGGGAACCGGTTGAGTTGGAGGAAGGGGTTCTGAAGGAGCTCGGGTTTCCGTTCGAACGGGCTCCTGTGGAGTGCTCCTTCTTCCGGGCGCGGGGGTGTCCCCGCTGTGGCGGCACGGGATACCGGGGCAGGATCGGAATCTTCGAGATGATGCTCGTGAGTGAGAACCTCAGAGAGCTCGTGTTGCACCGGGCTTCTGGCGCCGAGATAGCGCGTGCCGCGGCGGCGGAGGGCATGGTCACCCTGCGCGAGGATGGTCTCCTCAAGGCTGCTTCCGGCCTTACGAGCGTCGAGGAGGTTCTGAGGACCGTCGTCTGAGCAGCCGGCTAAAGCTTTCTCCGCTTCGTGTCGAGTAGAGGCGCAGGGTGTCACCTTCCCGGCAAGAGAGGATCTGCATGATGGAGAATGGCCTCGCCGAATACCTTCTCGACGCCCTGAACCTCGGGGCGAGCGATCTACACGTGACGTGCGGGCTCCCGCCGATGGTTCGGGTTGATGGCGAGGTGCGTCCTCTGGAGTACCCGCCGCTCAGTCCGAACGTCACGCGGGACCTCATATACGACATCCTCACCGAGGATCAGCGCCGGCGCTTCGAGAACGCGTGGGAGCTCGACTTCAGCTACGAGATCCCGCGGCTGGCTCGCTTCCGGGTCAACGTTTTCCGCCAGCGGGGGGCGATAGGTGCGGTGTTCAGGACGATCCCGCACGAGATAAAGAGCCTCGAAGAACTGGGCCTGCCAGGCGTGATCGGGGAGATGGCCGACAGCCCGCGTGGCATGATCCTGGTGACGGGCCCGACCGGCAGCGGCAAGTCGACCACGCTCGCGGCGATGGTGGACCGCATCAACGATACCCGCCGCGGGCACATCATGAGCGTTGAGGATCCGATAGAGTTCCTGCACACCCACAAGAGGTGCATCGTCAACCAGCGGGAGGTCGACCAGGACACCAAAAGCTTCGCCGAGGCCTTGAAGCGCGTCCTCCGGCAGGATCCGGACGTGATACTGGTCGGCGAGATGCGTGACCTGGAAACCATCTCGATGGCGCTCACCGCGGCCGAGACCGGTCATCTGGTGCTTGCCACTGTCCACACCCAGGACGCCCCGCAGACCGTAGACCGCATAATAGACGTCTTCCCCCCGTACCAGCAGGGACAGATCCGCGCCCAGCTCGCGAACACCATCCAGGGTATCGTGACCCAGACGCTGGTGCCCAGACGGGGCGGGGGGCGGGTGGTCGCCTGCGAGATCCTCGTCCCCACCCCGGGCGTCAGGAACATGATCCGCGAGGGCAAGACGCACCAGATTTACTCCGCGATGCAAACCGGCGGGAAGTTTGGTATGCAGACGATGGACGCCGCGCTCGCCGAACTGGTCAGGCGCGGCGTCGTCTCGCGCGAGGAGGCCGGGAAGCGCTGCGCCAACCTTGAGGAGTTCCGCCGCCTCTGCGGAGGCGCGGTCGGGGTCGCGACGGGGAGGGGATGAGGGGAATGGCCACCTACACCTACAGGGCCCGGAGCCGCGGGGGCGAGATCCTCCAGGACAGGATTGAAGGGGAGAGCACGCTCGCCGTGGCCGCCGAGCTCCGGAAGCGGGGGCTATTCGTCATAGACATCAAAGAGCAGGGGATGGCCCAGAGGGACATCCTGGAACCCTTCAAGCGGGTGAGGCTCTCCGACGTAGTCGTCTTCACCCGGCAGTTCGCGACCATGATCGGGGCCGGCATGTCGGTGGTGCGCGCCCTGTACGTCTCAGAAGAGCAGACCGACAACAAAAAGCTCAGAGATGCGATATCGCGGGTCCGCAGGGACGTGGAGGCGGGACTCGCGCTCTCGGAGGCGCTGGCCAGGCACCCGGAGGTCTTCTCCCGCCTCTACGTGGAGATGGTGAAAGCCGGCGAGATCGGCGGTGTCCTGGACGAGATCCTGCTGCGCGTCGCCGCCCAGCTCGAGAAGGACCAGGACCTCAGGCGCAAGGTGAAGAGTGCGATGACCTACCCGATCGTGGTACTGGTACTCGCGCTCCTCGCCGCCTCTTTTATGCTGATCTTCATCGTCCCGGTCTTCGCGAGGATGTTCAAGGACCTCGGCGGTACCCTGCCGCTGCCGACCCGGATCGCGATGGCCCTGTCCGACGTCCTGACGAGCCCGTTCGGCATCCTCCTCTACGCCGCGCTCGCAGCCGCCGTCTACGGGTTTCTGCGCTGGAAGGACACCGAACGAGGGCGCAGGATCTGTGGAAGGTTAGTCCTCAGGATTCCGGCCAGGATAGGGGATATCGTCCAGAAAGTGGCCCTCGCCCGCC
The DNA here is from genome assembly GCF_028617075.1 of Rubrobacter calidifluminis. Classification (NCBI taxonomy): domain Bacteria; kingdom Bacillati; phylum Actinomycetota; class Rubrobacteria; order Rubrobacterales; family Rubrobacteraceae; genus Rubrobacter; species Rubrobacter calidifluminis. The sequence goes on from NZ_JAQKGV010000010.1 coordinate 125,827, forward strand.
TCGCCCGCAACCTGAGCGCCCTCTCTGCAGCCGGCGTCCCTATTCTGCAGGCGCTCGAGATTACCGCCACCTCCTCCGGCAACTGGGTGATGGAGCAAGCGTTGCTCGCGAGCCGTGACTCCATCCGCCAGGGATTGCCGCTTCACAAGCCTCTCGAGGCCGAGCCCGTCTTCCCGCCGATGGTGACCCGTATGATCGCCGTCGGCGAGGAGACCGGGGACCTCGACGGGATGCTCGTCAAGATCGCCGAGTTCTACGAGTCAGAGGTCGAGGCCGCGGTCAAGGCCCTCACCTCGATCATCGAACCACTCATGATCGTCGTCGTCGGCGGGATCGTCGGCGGCATAATCATCGCCATGTACCTCCCGATGTTCGAGATCTACAACCTCATAAAGTAACCGTACCCCAGACCCTCACCTTGACATCCTGGAATACCGTCGACAGAATACAAATCGTCGCGGCTGAAGGAGTGGACGGAGGGAAAGTGGGTCAGGGAAGAGCAGGCTACGCGGGCGTGAGTTTCTGGCTTGAGGATGCGGGGGAGCCTCTTTTACCGCGCCCGTCTCTCGAGGGCGAGGTGGAGGCGGATGTGGCGGTATTGGGGGCCGGCTACACGGGGCTCTGGAGTGCTTACTACCTGTTGCGGAAGGATCCCTCGCTCAGGGTCGTGATTCTCGAGGCGGAGGTCGCGGGGTTCGGGGCCTCGGGGCGCAACGGTGGCTGGTGTTCTCCGAACATCTCGGTGGGGCCGGCGGAGCTCGTGCGGAGGTTCGGGCGGCGGGCGGCGCGGGAGACGCTCCTTGCTGCGCGGGGCGCGGTCGACGAGGTGGGGAGGGTGGCCGAGGAGGAGGGAATAGATGCCCGCTTCCGCAAGGGAGGGGTCGTTCGCGTCGCGCGCGGGCGGCACGAACTGCCGGCGGTGCGGGCCGCCTGGGGGGCGCTCTCCGCGCTCGGGCTCGCGGACGGCTGCCGTGTACTCGGCGTGGAGGAGCTCGCCCGGAGGGTGCGGGTGGAGCGGGCCGAGGGAGCCTTCTTCGACCCGCAGGGGGCCGTGGTGCACCCGGGGAGGCTCGTGCGGGGGCTCGCGCGGGCCGTCGAGCGGAGGGGGGCCGTGATCTTCGAGCGGAGTCCCGTGGTCGACTTCGTTGACGGGCCGGGGCCGGTGCTGAGGACGGCGAAGGGGGAGGTGCGTGCAGGGGCTGTGGTGCTGGCCGGGGAGGCCTATCTATCGCGGCTCAGGAAGCTGCACCGGATGGTACTCCCGGTCTACTCGCTGATCGTCCTCACCGAACCGCTCCCGGAGGAGTCGTGGGCGGAGATTGGCTGGGAGAACCACGAGTGCCTCGCCTCTTTCAAGCTCAGCGTGGATTATCTCTCGCGCACCCCGGACGGGCGCATCCTCTTCGGCGGGCGCGGGGCGCCCTACCGCTTCGGCTCCCGGATACGCGACGGCTACGACCGTCATGAGCCCACGCACGCGATGCTGCGCGAGAGCCTGATCGACTGGTTCCCGCAGCTTTCGGGTGTGCGCTTCACCCATGCCTGGGGCGGGCCGCTCGGGATGCTGCGAGACTGGATGCCCGCGGTGAGCTTCGATCCGGCCTCGGGGGTGGCCCTCGCCTGCGGTTACGTGGGACAGGGGGTGGCGGCGAGCAACCTGGCGGGAAGGATCATCGCCGATCTGATCCTGGGCAGGGATTCCTCCCTCGTGCGCCTGCCCATCGTCGGGCGCCGGGTCAGAAAGTGGGAGCCCGAGCCTCTGCGCTGGCTCGGAGCGCGCTACGTGCAGCGGGCGCTGGAGAGGCTGGACGAACGGGGACGGCGTACCGGCCGGCCCCCGACCGGGCGCAGCCTCGCCGAGCGGCTCTCCCGTCACTGATCCCCCTCTTTTTCCGGTCTGACGAGGGGTTTCAAGATATCCTCGGGGTTCCCGCCCAGGCGGGACATCACCCCGCCGGGGGTGGCCTGTATGTGCGAGGAGATCGCGTACACCGCCTCGCGTTCGGTCCCGCTGCGGATGCTCTTGAGCAGCGGGTAGTGCTCGCGGGCGACCTCGGTGAGATCCTCGTAGGTAGAGTCGTGCAGCGAGAGCGCCAGGCCCACCGGGCCGCTCAGCGAGCGGAAGGCAGAGCTCAGAAACTGATTGCCAGCGAGTGCGCACAGCTCCTCGTGGAAGCGTAGCTCCTCCTCGACGACCCTCCCGAAGTCGCCAGCCTGCGCGGCTTGCTCCATCTGTCCGACTATCTTCTCCAGCGAGTCGAGCGGCGTCCCATCGCGGTGTATGAGACGGACCGCAAGAACCTCTATGGCCGCGAGCAGGTTGTAGATGTCTACGAAGTCTTTCGCGGTGAACTCCCGGACGAATGTCCCCCGCCGCGGCTTTTCCACCACGAGGTGCTCCTCGGAGAGCTTCTTCAGTGCCTCCCTAACCGGGGCCCGGCTCACCCCCAGCTCCTCCGCCAGCCGCGTCTCCACCAGCCGCTCCCCCGGGGCGAGCGTCCCATCGATTATGGAGGTCCTTATCACCTGGTACGCCTCCTCAGCGAGAGAACCCGCCCGGATCCTGCGAAACCTTCTCCCTCTCTCTGCACTCACCGATCCTCCTCTAATCTGCCCACCAGAAAAAGTATGCCAGATCAACCACATCCCCAGTTGATCGTCGACAGAATACAGTATATGATGCAGCAAACCGAGAGTCGGGAAGGAGGCTGGAATGGACGTGATGCCCGGGGTCGAGAGGGGTAGTGGAGGGGGGAGATTCGCCGGGGTGGAGAATCTGCTCTTGCACTTCACGCCCTTTGAGGACGATTGGGGGAATCTACCGGTCATCGTCTCCGGGGAGGGATGTTATGTGAAGGATGACCGGGGCAGGAGTTACATCGACGGGCTTGCGGGTCTGTTCACGACGCAGGTCGGGCACGGCAGGACGGAACTTGCGGAGGCTGCGGCGAGGCAGATGCGGGAGCTCTCCTTCTTTCCGAACTGGAGTTTTCAGCACCCCAGGAGCCTGGAGCTGGCGGCGAGGCTCGCGGAGATCGCGCCGGGTGATCTCGAGACGACATTTTTTGTCAACTCCGGTTCTGAGGCGGTTGAGACGGTCATAAAGCTGGCGCGGCAGTATCACCGGGCGAACGGGGAGCCGGGGCGGTACAAGTTCATCTCGCGCAAGGTCGCCTACCACGGAACGACGATGGGGGCCCTTTCGGTTACCGGGCTTCCGGCGTTCAAGGCTCCGTTCGAGCCGCTGCCCGGGGGGTTCGTGCACGTCTCCAACACCCAGCAGGACCCCGAGGGGGCTGCAGATGCGATAGAAGAGGCGATAGAGTTCGGTCCGCCGGAGTGTGTGGCGGCTGTAATCCTGGAGCCGGTGCAGAATGCCGGCGGGTGTCTGGTTCCGCCGGAGGGTTACTGGCAGAGGGTCAGGGAGATCTGCGACAAATACGGCGTGCTACTCGTCTCCGACGCGGTCATCTGTGCGTTCGGGCGTCTTGGTGAGTGGTTCGGGATAGAGCGCTTCGGGGTGGTCCCGGACATGACCAGCTTCGCCAAGGGGATAACGAGCGGGTACCTGCCGATGGGCGGGGTGGTGGTAAGCGAGAAGGTGCGCGAGACGCTGCGCAGTAACACGCCGATGTTCTTCCACGGTTCGACCTTCGGAGGGCATCCGGCCTCTGCTGCGGTGGCGCTCGAGAATCTGGCGATCATCGAGCGTGAGAGGTTGCTCGAGAACGTGCACAACCTGGAGGGCTACTTCGGGGAGGAGCTCTCGCGGATGGCGGAGGGGCATCCAATCGTGGCCGACGTACGCGGGATGGGGTTCTTCTGGGCCGTGGAGGTAAAGCCGGAGAAGGTCGACGGGACGCCGCTGGAGGGCGAGGAGTACAGGAAGTACTTCAAGGGGGTACTCTCGAAGAAGCTCTTCGAGGGTGGGCTCATCTGCCGCTTCGACGACAAAGACGAGCCCGTCATCCAGTACTCCCCGGCGCTCGTCGCGGACCGGGAGGTGCTCTCGAGGATAGCGGAGATAACCGACGCGGCGCTCACCGAGCTCGAGCGGCAGCTCGGCTACCGGGGGTAGGTAGGGGGTCACTTTTCGGGAAAGGAGGCGAGAGGTGGTGGAAGGAACGGGCGAAGAGAGGGTGGCTCAACCCGAGTTGAGGACCCCTGAGATAGGGAGCAAGGGGCTCAAGGGTGGCGCTCTCGGCTTCGTCTCCAACGTGGTGATCGGGGTGGCATCGACCGCGCCGGGCTACAGCCTGGCTGCCACGCTCGGGTTCGTCGCGGCGGCGGTGGGGCTGCAGTCGCCGGCGGTGTTGTGGCTCGCGTTCATCCCGATGCTGTTCATCGCGGCCTCCTACTACTATATGAATAAGGCAGACCCGGATTGTGGGACGAGTTTCACCTGGGTGACCAGGGCGATGGGGCCGCACCTGGGTTGGATCACAGGGTGGGCCATAGTCGTGGCTGACGTGATCGTGATGGCCAACCTGGCCCAGATAGCCGGGCTCTATACCTTCCTGCTGTTCGGGCTGAAGGGGCTTGCCAACTCCACGCTCGCGGTGACTGCGGTCGGGGTGGTCTGGATCGCGCTGATGACTTACATCTGCTACCGGGGGATAGAGCTCTCCGCCCGGACGCAGGTGTTCCTTCTCGCGGCGGAGCTCGTGACGCTCACGGTCTTCGCCGTCGTGGCGCTTTTCAAGGTTTTCGCCGGGGAGGCGGGTGCCGGGGCACTCACGCCGTCGATCTCCTGGATCAATCCGTTCGAGATCAAGAGCTTCAGCGCGCTCGACGCCGGGCTCATCCTCGCCATCTTCATCTACTGGGGCTGGGATTCGACCGTGACGGTGAACGAGGAGAGCGAGAACAGCAGCCATACCCCGGGGGTTGCTGCGATCGTGAGCACGATCGTGCTGCTTCTCATCTACGTCATCGTGGGTATCGCGGCTCAGGCCTACGGCGGGGTCGACTACCTGGTAAGGCACGAGGATGACGTCCTGAGCACCCTCGGGACGCAGGTCTTCGGCTCGCCGCTCGACAAGATCCTCATTCTGGCGGTGCTCTCTTCCGCGGCGGCATCCACCCAGACCACGATCCTGCCGACCGCCCGGACGACCTTCTCGATGGCCCATCATCGGGCGATGCCCGAGGCCTTCGGGCGGGTACATCCCCGATACCTCACCCCTCACGTGTCGACACTCTGGATGGGGGCGCTCTCGATCGTTTGGTACGTCGGGATGACGATCGTGAGCGAGAACATCCTTTATGACTCGATCTCTGCCCTGGGGCTCATGATCGCCTTCTACTACGGGCTGACCGGGTTCGCCTGCGCCATCTATTACCGGAAGCGACTCTTCCGGAGCGTGAAGAACCTGCTTCTCATGGGAATCGTGCCCGTGCTCGGCGGACTGATGCTCACCTGGGCGTTCGTCGAGGAGGTCATAAACCTCTCCAACCCGAAGGAAGCCTACTCGGGGGCCGTATTCGGCATCGGGGTGCCGCTTTTTATAGGGATAGTGTCGTTCGTGATCGGTGCCGCCCTGATGGTGTGGGCCTGGTACGCGAAGCCTGCTTTCTTCCGGCGCCGGCCGCAGGTCGCTGACCCGGATGATAGACAGTCGGACCGATGATCGATCCGCTCGTCCGCTGGAGAGAATACGGGGAGAAGCCTGACTACGCAGGGCCGCTCTCCTTCGGCGGGATGCCCTACACGCAGGATCCGGCCGACATCGTAGGGGCTGACGTGGTGATCGTCGGCGCCCCCACCGACGACCTCGTCTCCGACCGTCCCGGCACCCGTTTCGCGCCCCGCGCCATCCGGGCCGCGAGCTGCCCACCGGGACCGAACCTGGAGCATGGCGCGGACGCCTTCGCTGATCTGCGTGTGGTCGACTTTGGAGACGCACCGGTGGTCCCGGCCGATCCGGTGCGCTCGCACGCCGGGATACTGCGGACGGTCAGTGATGTGGTCGCTGCCGGGGCGGTTCCCGTCGTGCTCGGAGGAGACCACTCGGTGACCGAACCCGTCGTGAGAACCTGTGCCGTGGGGCGCGGCCCGCTCGGGCTCATCCATTTCGACACCCACGCCGACACCGGGTGCACGGTCTTCGGCGTTGAGTTTTCGCATGGGACGGTCATGCGCCGCCTCGTCGAGGAGGGGCTGGTGGACCCACACCGCTACACCCAGATCGGGCTCAGAGGATACTGGCCGGGCGAGGAGGTTTTCGCCTGGCAGAGAAAGTGTGGCATAACGAGCTTCTTCATGCACCAGGTACGCGACAGGGGGATAAAGGAGGTCATCCGGAAGGCGCTCGGGATCGTGGGATCGGGACCGGTCTTCCTGACGGTGGATATAGACGTTCTCGATCCCGCGTTCGCGCCTGGTACCGGCACACCCGAACCCGGCGGCATGACAACCGCGGAGCTTCTGTGGGCCGTGCGCGAGGTCGCGGAGGCGGTTGAGATTGCAGGAGCGGACATCGTAGAGGTGATCCCGACCGGCATCGGATCGACCGACGTGACGGCGCTGGCCGCCGAGCGCGTGGTGCGGGAGATACTTGGCGGGATCGCGCTGAACAGGAGAAGAGGGAGCAAAGGAGGAGAGCATGCCTGAGAAGAGAAGGCTCGAGAACTTTATCGGCGGGGATTACGTGGAGAGCGCCGCAGGACGCTACTATGAGCTTACAAACCCCGCGACCGGTGAGCCCTTCGCGGAGGCTCCACTCTCCGGCAGGGAGGATGTCGACCGGGCTTTTGCAGCCGCGCAGAAGGCGTTCGAGGGCTGGCGCTACTCGACGCCCTCCGAGAGGCAGCTCGCGCTCCTCAGGATCGCCGACAGGATAGAGGAGCGGGCGGAAGAGCTGGTCAGGGCCGAGTCGGAGAACACCGGCAAGCCGATCCGGTTGACCCTCGAAGAGGAGATCCCTCCGATGGTCGATCAGATCCGCTTCTTCGCCGGAGCGGCGCGCTGTCTCGAGGGCAAGTCCGCCGGGGAGTACATGTCCGGGATGACCTCCTACATCCGGCGCGAGCCGGTCGGGGTGTGCGCCCAGGTGACCCCCTGGAACTACCCGATGATGATGGCCGTCTGGAAGTTCGCCCCGGCGATCGCGGCCGGCAACACCGTCGTGATAAAGCCCTCCGACACCACCCCCGTGACCACCCTGATGCTCGCGGAGATAGCTTCAGAGTTCCTCCCCGAGGGGGTCTTCAACGTCGTCTGCGGGGACAGGGACACGGGGAGGGAGCTCGTCGCCCACCCGGTCCCGCAGATGGTAGCGATAACCGGCTCGGTGCGCGCCGGGATGGAGGTGGCGAGGAGCGCCGCCGACGACCTCAAGCGGGTGCACCTCGAACTCGGGGGCAAGGCCCCCGTGATCGTCTTCGACGATGCCGATGTGGAGCAGGCGGCGGAGGAGATCGCCGGGGCGGGGTACTTCAACGCCGGGCAGGACTGCACCGCGGCGACCCGCGTGCTCGCCTCCCCGCGCATCCACGACGACCTCGTCTCCGCCCTCACCGAGCAGGCCAGGAACACGAAGACCGGCTCCCCGGAGGACGAGGAGGTCCTCTACGGTCCTCTCAACAACCCCAACCAGCTCGAACGGGTCAGCGGGTTCGTCGAGAGGTTGCCCGAGAGGGCCGAGGTCCTGACCGGAGGGGAGCGCGTGGGGGAGAGGGGCTACTTCTACGCCCCTACGGTCGTCTGTGGGCTCGAGCAGGGGGACGAGGCGGTCCAGAACGAGATCTTTGGCCCCGTCATAACCGTCCAGCGCTTCACCGACGAGGAGGAGGCCATAAGATGGGCCAACGGGGTGAAGTACGGGCTCGCCTCCTCGGTCTGGACCCGCGACCACGGGCGGGCGATGCGGGTCAGCCGGGCCCTGGACTTTGGGTGCGTCTGGATCAACACCCACATCCCGCTCGTGGCCGAGATGCCCCACGGCGGCTTCAAGCACTCCGGCTACGGCAAGGACCTCTCGATGTACGGGCTCGAGGACTACACCCGCATAAAGCACGTCATGAGCAACATAGAGGGGTAGATGCCATGCCGATGACGATAGGGGTACCGAAGGAGATAAAAGACCAGGAAGGGAGGGTGGCGCTGCAGCCAGACGGCGCAGCGGAGCTCACCCACCACGGCCACAGCGTCCTGATCGAGAAAGGAGCA